>JBGQGU010000024.1:0-13264 GCA_041497655.1 Gammaproteobacteria bacterium | reverse complement strand
GCTTCGACTATTTCAGCGCCCTGTTCGAGCGCTGCAAGCGGGACGAGCGGGTGGGCCTTGTGACGAGCTGGCGCACGGTGCGCGCGGCCTGCCGCTCGGCGCGCGATTTCGACGCGAGCGCGGCATTCGAACCGCTCGGCCGTCATTGGAGCGGCGCACCCACGGTACCCGAGCTCGGTTACGGCGAATTCCGGGCGCGCATGGTGCCGCTCATCCAGCGCCACGCCGCGCTGGGGCACATTGAGCGCCTGTTGTTCCGTCCGTGGCTCGAGAGCGAGCGCAGCGTGCCCGCGCCGCCGCTTCCGGAAAAACGCCCGGAGCGGCGCTTGCTGCTCGCGCCGCAGCCGGTCGCTGCCTAGGAGTTTGTCGGACTTAGGTCGGACAAACTCCTTTAGCAGCCTGTCGGACACTTAAGTCCGACAGGCTGCTAGCGGAACGGACGGCGCGGGGGGCGGTTCGCTCTCCGCGCCGTGAATCCGCTACACTGCTCGCTCCGTAACCTAAACTCCTGGCACATTGGAGCGAGACGTTTGAATTCCACAACTACGTTTCCCGCCGGCAAGGAAGTTGCCACGCTCGCCGGCGGCTGCTTCTGGTGCCTCGAAGCGGTTTTCGACGGCATGAAGGGCGTCGCAGCGGTCGAGTCGGGCTACATGGGCGGGCAGGTCGCGAACCCGAGTTACGAGCAGGTCTGCGGCGGTGACACGGGACATGTCGAGGTGGTGCGTGTCACCTTCGACCCCGCAGTCGTGTCGTTCAGGGAGCTGCTGGAGGTATTCTTCGTGATCCACGATCCGACTACGTTGAACCGCCAGGGCAACGACGCGGGCACCCAGTACCGCTCGGCGATCTTCTACCACACGCCGCAGCAGAAAGCCGATGCCGAGTCAGTGATCGCTCGGCTCGGCGCCGCCAAGCTGTGGAACGGCCCCATCGTCACCGAGTTGGCGCCTGCAGCCGCTTTTTACATGGCCGAGGGCTACCACCAGGAATACTTCGCGCGCAATCCCTACCAGCCGTACTGCCAGGCAGTGGTCGCACCGAAGGTCGCCAAATTTCGCAAGCATTTCCTCGAGAGGCTCAAGAAGTCCTGAATCCCTGTTGGTGGGGGACGCTGCGCCCGCCCGGTCCCCGTGTAACAATTCCGTCATGTGGGTGTCATAAACTTGGCGCCGTCACGGAATTCACCCTCTGCCATGAACAGCATCGTTCTCGTCGTCGAAGATGAACCGGCGATCCAGGAACTGGTTGCAGTCAATCTCGAGCATGCCGGGCACCAGGTGTGGCGCGCCTCCAGCGCGGAGGAAGCCGATGCAATGGTGCGTGACGCGCTTCCGGACGTCATTCTGCTGGACTGGATGCTGCCGGGAACATCGGGGCTTGCCTACGCGCGCAGGCTGCGCGGCACCGAGCGCACCCGGCGCATCCCGATCATCATGCTCACGGCGCGCGCCGAGGAGCGCGACAAGATCGAGGGGCTGGAGAGCGGCGCGGACGATTACCTCACCAAACCGTTTTCGCCGAAGGAGCTGCTCGCGCGCATCAAGGCGGTGCTCAGGCGCCGCGCACCCGAGCTCACTGATGACGCGGTCGAAATTGCCGGCTTGCGGCTCGATCCGGCGACCCACCGCGTGATCGGCGACGGCCGGGAGATCGCGCTCGGACCGACCGAGTTCCGGATGTTGCATTTCTTCATGACGCATCCGGAACGCGTGCACAGCCGCGCGCAGCTGCTCGACCGCGTGTGGGGGGACCACGTGTTTGTCGAGGAGCGCACAGTGGACGTGCACATTCGCCGGCTGCGCCAGGCGCTGGAGGCGAGCGGGCACGACCGCCTCATCGAGACGGTGCGCAGCAGCGGCTACCGGATGCGGGCGGCCTAGAGCACGCGGGCCAGGCGCCGTGAGATAATCCGCGCTGCAGTTCAGGAGGCATTCGCGCTTGAATCACCCGCTGCTGCAAGCCACCTTGACCCTTGTCTTCATCGCGGCCTTGGCGCTGCTCGCGGGACTTGGGCTCGGCGCCGCGACGGGCTGGGCCGTGCTGGCGCTGGGCACGCTCGCGCTGCTCGCCTATCACGTTGCCAAGCTCGCTGCGCTCATCCGCTGGCTCAGGCAGCCCGGGGCCATCCCCCTGCCCGAAGCGCGCGGCGCGTGGGACGAGGCGTTCGCGCTGCTCTACCGCTTCGAGCGTGCCGCCGACCGGGAGGCGGACCGGCTCTCGCGCGCACTGATGCGCTGGCGCCAGGCCGGCGAAGCTTTGCCTGACGGGGTCGTCATACTCGACGCGCAGAATCGCATCGAATGGTGCAACGAGGGGGCGGGCCGGCATTTCGGCCTCGACCTCCGCGCCGATCCCGGCCGGCCCGTGACCAACCTCGTGCGCCAGCCCGAGTTTGCCGCCTACATCGAGGCCGAGGACTACGCGCATGCGATCCCGCTGCGCTCGGAGCATGGGGGCGGGCTTGTGCTGGCAGTGCAAGTCATTCCCTATGGGGAGGCGCAGAAGCTGTTGCTCTCGCGCGACATCACCCGGCTGGAGAAAGTCGAAACCATGCGGCGCGATTTCGTGGCCAACGTCTCGCACGAGTTGCGCACACCACTCACCGTGCTCGCCGGATTTCTGGAAACGGTGCGGGATCTCAAGCTCGACCCGCAACGCATGCGCGACTACATGAATCTCATGGCCGAGCAGGCCCGGCGCATGCAACGCATCGTGGACGACCTGCTCGCGCTCTCCGCCCTGGAGTCCTCGCCCGAGCCCTCGCTGGAGGAGCGCGTGAACGTGCATGGCTTGCTCGCCAGGGTCAAGGCGGATGCCGATGCGTTGAGCGGCGGCAGACACCGCATTACGCTGGACGCGATGGAAGGATTCGACATCGCCGGTGCCGATAGCGAGATCGCGAGCGCTTTCGGCAACCTCGCCAGCAACGCGCTGCGTTACACGCCCGAGGGCGGCACGGTGCGCCTGATCTGGCGCGCCTCGAGCGCCGGCGCCGAGTTCATCGTCGAAGACACGGGCGTCGGCATCGAGCCGCAGCACATTGCGCGGCTGACCGAGCGGTTCTACCGCGTTGACCGCGGGCGCTCGCGCGAGACTGGCGGCACCGGCCTCGGGCTGGCAATCGTCAAGCACGCGTTGATGCGCCATCAGGCCATGCTCGACATCCAGAGCGAACCCGGCAAGGGCAGCCGTTTCAGCGCGCGCTTTCCCGAGCGGCGCGTGCTCCCCGCAGCGACTCGACCGCGGGACGCCGCCACGGCCTGAGTGGTTGACCTCTTTCATCGGCGGTTACGCGCGGCGGAAGGCAGAAACGCGGAAAAAGTGCAGCGCTAGGCCGGGCAGATCGCCGCCGCCGTCCCAACGGCATAGCGTCCGGGAAAGACGCCCCGTGGACGTCGGGCAAAACCCGCAACAATGCGCCACGATTGTTACGAAAATATTAAGAATATCCCGGCGCATGCAATTCAAAAGCTTCTAAGGGGTTCTTAAGAACGCATCAGCGATGTTGCTGCGATGTTTTTGTATTGCCGGCGGTTTATTTTGGGGCTTGTGCGCAGGAGTGTTCTTCAGTCAAGCTTTGACGGAAACGGAAAATTCCATCAGAGAAAGAGCCGGCAAAATGACAGCGGGCGAGAACACAGTTCCCACAGCGAATAATTGGGCAGATGACATCGATGACTTGAACCGGGAGGCAATGGAGAGATATCTGGAGGCGATATCTTCCACGCGCGCCCGCAGACTTGTCGTTAAAACCGAGGTGGGCGACGACCAGTTGTCAGGCGGCAGGTCGGGTCAGCGCGGACCTTCGGCCGGCGGCGTGCCGCGGTAGCCTGCGCGCGCCGCCTGTCGACTCATCCGCCCGGCACAAATGGGCGAATAAGGGATTGCCGCTCATGGCGGTGAAGATCGCATGACGGGTAAAACCTTCAACGTGCTGTTTCTCTGCACCGGCAACTCCGCCCGATCCATCATGGCCGAGGCCTATCTCAATGCGGCGGGCAAAGGACGCTTCGTCGCCTGCAGCGTGTTGAGTACCCGGATTAACTTTTTCCTCAATCTTCCGCTCGACAAGCTCGATCGCCTGAAGCTGAAAGGCGAGCTGGACAAGATCGGCAAGACCCCGCCGGACCGATTCCGTGACGAACCTCGCGGCTGAAACGGCCGCCGTGACATCGCGGGCGGAGGGCATTAGTTTCTTTGAGCGGTGGCTGACGCTCTGGGTTTTTCTCTGTATCGTCGCCGGTATCGCGCTCGGCCAGTTGTTTCCCGGTTTCTTTCAGGCTTTCGGCGCACTCGAGATCGCGCGGGTCAACCTGCCGGTCGGCGTCCTGATCTGGATCATGATCATCCCGATGCTGATCAAGATCGACTTCGGTGCGCTACACCAGGTACGCGCCCACGTGCGCGGCATCGGCGTCACCCTCTTCGTCAACTGGCTGGTCAAGCCTTTTTCGATGGCGTTTCTGGGCTGGCTGTTCATACGCCATTGGTTCGCGCCGCTGCTGCCGCCGGAGCAGATCGACAGCTACATCGCGGGGCTCATCCTGCTCGCGGCCGCGCCGTGCACCGCCATGGTTTTCGTGTGGAGCCGTCTCACCGGCGGCGATCCGTACTTCACGCTTACGCAGGTCGCGCTGAACGACACCATCATGGTCTTCGCGTTCGCGCCGATAGTGGCTTTCCTGCTGGGCGTGGCGTCGATCACCGTGCCATGGGACACGCTGCTCACTTCCGTCGTGCTCTATATCGTGGTCCCGCTGAACCTCGCGCAGCTGTGGCGCAGGTGGCTGTTGTCGCGCGGGCACCAGGCGCTCGATAGCGCGCTCGCGCGGATTCAGCCATGGTCGGTCGGGGCGCTGCTTACCACGCTGGTGCTCTTGTTCGCTTTCCAGGGCACCGCCATCATGCGACAGCCGCTCATCATCGCGCTGCTCGCCGTGCCCATCCTGATACAGGTATTCTTCAACTCGGCGCTGGCGTACTGGCTCAACCGGGTGATGGGCGAGAAACACAGCGTGGCCTGCCCGTCGGCCCTGATCGGGGCATCCAACTTTTTCGAGCTGGCGGTTGCCGCCGCGATCAGCCTGTTCGGATTCGAGTCCGGCGCGGCGCTCGCGACCGTGGTGGGAGTTCTGATCGAGGTGCCGGTGATGCTGCTGGTGGTCCGGGTCGTGAACGCAAGCAAGGGGTGGTATGAAATACGCTCGGCGTCGGAAAGCGTGCGGTGAAATCGATCCGCCGTAATTGCGCGCAGGCAAGTGTGCTGGCATGAGTGATCGGTGCTGTTTCAATTGATTGGCGGAATGTCCGATTCGCGAGACCCGGGCAGGCGGCCGTCCTCCGCCGGCGAGCGCCGTTTGTACCGCAGGGCAAGCGGATTACGGAGCGTTGTCACGAAACCGCAACATTTCTGTCTTATCATCTGCGGCCGTATTCATTGCGTCCCGAAAACTGAGAGAGGAACATCCATCGTGAGAAAAGTCGTGCAGGTTCTGTCGCTGGCAACCGCGGCGCTGGTTTCAACGGGTGCCACCGCCGTTGATATTACGGGGGCGGGGGCGACTTTCCCTTATCCGATTTACGCCAAGTGGGCCGATGCCTACAGGAAATCGACCGGCATCGGCTTGAATTACCAGTCCATCGGTTCGGGCGGGGGCATCAAGCAGATCACCGCCAGGACCGTGGATTTCGGTGCTTCCGACATGCCGATGAATCCAGAGGATCTGCAGAAACACGGGTTGATGCAGTTCCCGGCGGTGATGGGGGGAGTGGTGCCGGTATACAACATCAGGGGTGTCGCCAGCGGACAAATCATGCTTACCGGCCAGCAGCTCTCCGACATCTACCTCGGTAAGATCAAGAAGTGGAACGACGCGGCTCTAGCCGCCAACAACCGGGACGTGAAGTTGCCCGACCAGGCGATTTCGGTGGTGCACCGATCCGACGGCTCCGGCACGACATTTATCTTTGCCAACTACCTTTCCAAGGTGAGCCCGGAATGGAAATCGACGGTAGGCGAAGGCACGTCGGTGAAATGGCCCACCGGCGTCGGCGGCAAAGGCAACGAAGGCGTCGCCAACTACGTCGGCCGCATCGATGGCGCGATCGGTTATGTCGAGTATGCTTATGCGAAGCAAAACAAGCTCGCGACCGCGAGGATGGTGAATCGAGATGGAGTGGCGGTCGTTCCGAACGATAATTCGTTCAAAGCGGCTGCGGCGGGCGCAGACTGGGCCAAGACTCCCGGAATGGCGCTCCTGCTGACCGATCAGCTAGGAAAGCAGAGCTGGCCGATGACCGGTGCCACTTTTATTCTCATGCATACGACGCAAGCAAAGCCGGAGAATGCCAGGGAAGTGCTCAAGTTTTTCGCCTGGTCGTTCAAGAACGGCGACCAGATGGCGTCCGAGCTCGATTACGTGCCGATGCCCGACGCCGTCGTAAACCTGATCCAGACAGAGTGGAAATCGAAGATCAAGGACGCATCGGGCAATTCGGTGTATTAAGCGAAGCCGGCAACGCGTTGCCACGCGTCGCGGCTGAATGAAAGGGGGCGGTGGTGCTGCCGCCCCCTTTTTTGTTTAGACCGTCATTTGCCGCGATTCCTTGTAAAATGAGGCCCGCCGATGAGCGTGATAACCCTGCCCACCACGGCTGACGACACGATCATAGAAAAACTGATGGAAACGAGCAGGCGTGTCCCGCCGCCCTCGCGCGTGCATGCGGCGAAGTGGGTGGATACCGCATTCGAGTGGCTGACGAAAAGCTTTGCGTTCCTGGTATTCAGCATCCTCGCCGCGATCCTCATTTCGCTGGTTATCGGCAGTACGCTGACCCTCGAGAAGTACGGGTTCAGCTTTATCTGGACTTCGGACTGGGATCCGGTTCGGGAGCAGTTCGGCGCACTGGTCCCTATTTTCGGAACGGTGGTCACCTCTTTCATCGCGATGCTGATCGGGGTGCCGGTCAGCTTCGGCATCGCGCTATTCCTGACCGAGCTTTCCCCGGCGTGGCTGAAGCGCCCGCTGGGAACGGCGATCGAGCTGCTGGCCGCGATCCCTTCCATCATCTACGGCATGTGGGGCCTGTTCGTGTTTGCGCCGCTGTTCCAGTCCCACGTTCAGCCGCTCATGATCAAGGTATTCGGCGGCATGCCGCTCGTCGGTGTGTTGTTCGAAGGACCGCCGATCGGCATTGGCATGATGGCCGCCGGCCTGATTCTGTCGATCATGGTGATTCCCTTCATCTCTGCGGTGATGCGGGACGTTTTCGAGCTCGTTCCGCCGATGCTCAAGGAGTCCGCATATGGCCTGGGCGCCTCCACCTGGGAGGTGGTCTGGAAGGTCGTGCTGCCGTACACCAAGATCGGCGTGGTGGGCGGCATCATGCTGGGTCTGGGGCGCGCGCTCGGTGAAACCATGGCGGTGACTTTCGTAATCGGCAACGCGCACCGGTTGTCTGCTTCGCTGATGGCTCCCGGAAACAGCATAGCTTCGGCGCTGGCGAATGAATTCACGGAGGCCGTGGGCGATGTGTACTTCTCGGCGCTGATCGAGCTGGGGCTGATCCTGTTCCTGATTACCACGATTGTGCTCGCCGTTTCCAAGTTCCTGCTGATGCGTCTCGCGCGTCAGGAAGGCGACCGGACGTGACGGAGACAACGATGAGCGTGATCAGCCCGACCAACCGCGTGTATCTCACCCGTAAGCGTGGCAACGCGGTCATGCTTACGATATCGTCCCTGGCGCTCGCTTTCGGGCTGTTCTGGCTGGTGTGGATTATTGTCACGTTGCTGTATGAGGGCGGCGCCGCGCTTGCCCGCATTTCCCTGTACACGCAGATGACGCCGCCGCCCGGAGCGGACGGCGGGCTCGCAAACGCGATCGTCGGCAGCCTGGTGATGGTGACGGTGGGAATGGTGCTCGGCACCCCGGTCGGCATTCTGGCGGGCACCTACCTCGCCGAGTACGGCCGCAACAGCTGGCTGGCTTCGGGAACCCGCTTCCTGAACGACGTCCTGCTGTCGGCTCCATCCATTGTGATCGGGCTGTTCATCTACTCGATCTACGTGGCGCAGGCGGGGCATTTTTCCGGATGGGCCGGCTCGGTGGCGCTTGCGCTGCTGGTGATCCCGGTGGTGGTGCGCACGACCGACGATATGCTCAAGCTCGTGCCGGGTAGCCTGCGCGAAGCGGCGGTTGCGCTCGGCTGTCCGACGTGGAAGATGATCATTTCCGTCAGCTATCGCGCAGCGCGCACCGGCATCCTCACGGGCATCCTGCTTGCCGTGGCGCGCATCAGTGGCGAGACCGCGCCGCTGCTGTTCACTTCGCTCAATAACCAGTTTTGGTCGCTCAACATGAACGCGCCCATGGCCAATCTGCCCGTGGTGATCTTCCAGTTTGCGATGAGCCCCTACGAGGATTGGCGCCGCCTGGCCTGGGGTGGCGCGGCCCTGATCACGATCGCGGTGCTGGTACTGAACATCATCGCGCGAGTGCTGTTCAGAAAGAGCGACTGAAAGCGAGGAAAAATGGATTCGCTAGCAGCTTCGAATGCGAGGACGAGAGTGCCGGTGCCCAGGGAGGCCGGGGCTGCCGTGTCGGATGCCGGTGCCGAACTCACGCCGAAGCTGCGGGTGCGCGAGCTGAACTTCTATTACGGCAGCTACCAGGCGTTGAACTCGATCACGATGGATGTTCCCGAGAAGAAGGTCACTGCATTTATTGGACCCTCGGGATGCGGCAAGTCCACGCTGCTGCGCACGTTCAACCGCATGTACTCGCTCTATCCGGAGCAACGCGCGGAGGGCGAGGTCATCATGGACGGCGAGAACCTGCTGACTTCGAAACAGGACGTGGCCCTGATCCGCGCCAAGATCGGCATGGTGTTCCAGAAGGCCACTCCCTTTCCGATGTCGATCTACGACAATATCGCCTTCGGCGTGCGGTTGTTCGAGAAGCTCGGTCGCGGGGAGATGGACGAACGGGTCGAATGGGCCCTCACTCGTGCGGCGCTGTGGCCCGAGGTCAGGGGCAAGCTCAACCAGAGCGGCAACAGCCTGTCGGGCGGCCAGCAACAGCGGCTGTGCATCGCCCGCTCCATTGCGATCCGTCCCGAAGTGATACTTCTCGATGAGCCGTGCTCGGCGCTCGACCCGCTATCGACGGCCAAGGTGGAGGAGCTGATCAACGAGCTGAAGAACGACTACACGGTGGTGATCGTCACCCACAACATGCAGCAGGCGGCGCGCGTCTCCGACTACACCGCCTACATGTACCTCGGCGAGTTGATCGAGTTCGACGCGACCGATACGATCTTCATCAAGCCGAAGAACAAGCAGACCGAGGATTACATCACCGGTCGTTTCGGTTGACGATCCCTCGCGGAGGCAGACATGGCCACTACCGAGCACCTGACCAAGCAGTTCGACGTCGATCTCGAGACGCTGCGCTCCCGCATGCTGCAGATGGGGGGGCTGATCGAGTCGCAGATTCTGGCCGCGATCGAGGGCTTCTACACCGGCAACCTCAAGGCCCTGGAGCAGGTGATCGAGAACGACCGCCGCGTCAACGCCTTCGAGGTGAGCATCGACACCGAGTGCAGCCATATCATCGCCCGCCGCCAGCCCGCGGCGAGCGACCTGCGCATGATCATGGGGGTGAGCAAGGCAGTGACGGACCTCGAGCGCGTCGGCGACGAAGCGAAGAAAATCGCGGTGGTGAGCAAGCAAATCCACGAGAGCGGGCGGCTGCAGGTGCCGCGGCTCGCCGACATCCGGCGCGCCGGCAGCATCGTGGTCGGCATGCTGCGCAAGGCGCTCGACGCCTTCGCCCGGCTCGATTCAGTGGCGGCGGCCGAGGTGATCCGAGACGATGCCGCGATCGACGAGGCGTTCCGCGGGATCATGCGCCAGCTGATCACCTTCATGATGGAGGATCCGCGCACCATTACCACGGCCCTCGAAATCGTCTGGGTGGCGCGCGCGATCGAGCGCATGGGCGACCACTCCAAGAACATGGCGGAGCAGGTGATCTACATCGTCAAAGGCACCGACGTCCGCCATACCAACTTCGAGGATGTCGAGCGCCAGGCGTCGCGCTGAGCGGCGGCCTGGCCTCGAGCGCCCCGGCCCCGGGACCGCCCCACAGAAGACCGTCCCCGCCACCGGCGGTGTGTAGCGGCTGTCGGGGCGGTCGGATTCAAGGCCCGGGCATGCCGAAGGTCACGGCATGCCGCGCGGCCGAATTTTGCGAGCGCAGTCTGCCTGCAAGCGATCGCCGATCCCCGTTCCGAAGGACACCTCCAGACTTGAACTTACGCGGATAAGTCCTTGACTTCATGCCGCAGCGGGACGGGAACGCGCGCTGGCCGGCGCTCGCCGCCTTGCTCGAAGTCAGCGCCAACCGGATGACTGGCGCTGCGCGAACGGGGCCAAGCGAGTGTCCGCGCGTGGCGACACTCGCAAAAAAACGCTTGCAAGGTTGCGCGGACATTGGCATCCTCTACACGCCGAATTCGATAATAGACGGCGTTAACAACCACTCACTCGCGCTGATTCAGCGCACCCAACGGGAGATCCACACTATGGCCAAGAGCAAGAAGAGCAGCAAGAAGTCCAAGGCGAAGAAGAGCGGGCGCAAGCCGAATCTGGCGTTCATGAAGCCGATGACCCCGAGCGCGACGCTCGCCGCGGTGATCGGCGGCAGCCCCATGCCGCGCACCGAGGTTACCAAGAAACTGTGGGCCTACATCAAGCGCAACGGCCTGCAGGACCGGGTCAACCGGCGCATGATCAACGGCGATGACAAGCTGCGCGCCGTGTTCGGCGGCAAGTCGCAGGTGTCGATGTTCGATATGACCAAGCTGGTCAGCAATCACCTGCGCTAATACTTGCTTCACGTCGAAAACGGGGCTGCGGAATGGCAGCCCCGTTTTTTTCGCCGCTCAAATATGATGAGCGGCAATCGGTCAGCGGATCCTCCGCACCGGCGCCTCGTTTCCGTTCACTGTTTACCGTTCACGGTCCTTGCCGCGGGCGGCGAAAAAACCGGCGATGAGCAGGGTCGCCCCCATCGCCCAGAACACCGGCAGCATGCCGAGCGCGGCGCCGAGCGCGCCGGACGCGAGCGGCGCGCTGGTCTGGCTGAAGTTGATGAGCCAGGTGCGCACGCTCAGCACCTCGGCGCCGCGTCCCTCCGGCGCCTTCTCGTAGAGCAGCGCCATGACGAACGGCTGCGTGCCGCCCAGCCCGATGCCCAGCAGGAACGCGAGCGCCATCAGCAGCGGCACGCCGTCCACCAGCGGAAACGCGAGCAATGTCGAGCCGGACAGCAGCATCGCCGCGATCAGCATGCGCCACTCGTCCACGCGGTGCGCGACGAGCGGCAATATCAGCCTGACCACGAACACCGCCGCGCCGAAAGCGCCGAGGAGGATGCCGATGGTGGAGGCGGACAATCCGATCTGCGAGCCGTGGATCGGGATGACGAAGGCGAAGAGATCCCACGTCATCGACAGCGTGCCGCTGACGATGAATACCAGCCTGAAGCCCGGGATGCGCAGGAAATCGGCGATGCGCCGCTGTTCCTGCGGCGCGGCGGCCGCTTCGCGGCGCGGGGTGTCGACGTTCCTGGCCGCGAGCACGAATACGCTCGCCAGCGCCCCGACCGAGAGCGCGAGCATTGCGCCGCGGTGGCTGATGCCGTCAATGGCGAAGCCGGCGAGGACCGGCCCGAGAAAGCCGGAGGTCGAGAACGCGAGCGCGAGCAGGGTGAAGTTCCTGACGCGCTCCTCCGGGCCCCCGATCACGGCCGCAGCCTGCCCGGACGCGATGTGAAACAGGAAGAAGCCCGATCCCGCGAGCGGGCTCGCCACGAACAGCGTTTCGAGGCGCGGCACCGCCCAGACCAGCACCATCGCCGCGAAGATCGCGGCCGCGCCGGCGAGCATCGGCCCGCGCACGCCGACGCGGTCCACCCAGCGCCCCCAGCGCACCGCGAACAACATCGAGATCACCGTGAGCAGCGACATCACCACGCCGACGGTGAAGGGAGTGGCTTCGTAATGGATCGCCGTGAGCGAGATGATGATGCGGCACCCGGCGAACGACAGATGCGTCAGGACGGTGAGAATAACGATGAAGCGGATGTTCAAATCGGCGCGCCCAGGAGTTTGTCGGACTTAGGTCCGACAAACTCCTTATGCAAAACCGCCCGCACGATAACGGGAGTAAATGACAGTGAAAACCTCATTTCCAAACTACGCGCGTGCTCATCAGAGGCCAATCGGGGTCGTTACCCTGGGTATTCATTCTAAATACGCGGGCGGTTTTGCTGTTAGCAGCGTGTCGGACACCTAAGTCCGACACGCTGCTGGTGAAATCAGCAATTGTATCCGCCCGCTTCGCGCCACTTCATGAAGTACAGGCCGTGAAATAGACGCGGCCGCGCGCGGCGGCCGTCTATCTGCTCAACCGGTTGCGGCCTTTATCCTTGGCGCGGTAGAGCGCGCGGTCGGCGGCTTCGATCACCGCTCGCGGCGTGCCATAGCGCTCGTTTCGTTCCGCCACGCCGATGCTCATCGTCACCGACACCGCGTTTTTTCCCCGCCACCCGCCACGCTGGCGCTTTGTGCCCTTCGTCCTGGCCGGGCGATCGCCGCCGCGCAACGCCATCCGGTACGACTCGATGTCCTCGCGCAGCGCTTCCAGGTGCGGGATCGCGTCCTCCGCGTCCTTTCCCGGGAACAGCACCGTGAACTCCTCGCCGCCGTAGCGGAAGGCCTTGCCGCCGCCGCCCACCCGGGCGATGTGCGCCGCCACCATCTTCAGCACCTGGTCGCCGAGGTCGTGGCCGTAGGTATCGTTGAACTTCTTGAAATGGTCCACGTCGAGCATCGCGATCGTATAGCGGTTGCCGAGCGCCGCCAGCTGCTCGTTCAGCGCGCGCCGGCTGGGGATACCGGTCAACTCGTCGCGGAACGCCATGCGAAAGGTATCCTGCAGCACCGCGATCGCCACTATCAACTCTGCCGCCATTGTGAAGATCGAAAAGGTGACGGATGCCGTCGGCACGTGCGCGGCGATCGCGAATGCGATGATCGCGCCCGCGAGGCCTGCGGCTACGGCGGAGCGCGTGATGAGCGCCGCCGCCATCGCGGCGAGCACGCTCAAGGCGACCACCGCGATGCCGAGCTGCGGTATGCGCCCGGCGCTGAACGGCGCCGGGTCGAGGAACTTTTGATACGCCCAGTCGGCGAT
>JBGQGU010000023.1:0-13282 GCA_041497655.1 Gammaproteobacteria bacterium | reverse complement strand
CCGCCCCGGCCTCGCCGGCGAGCGCCTTCGCGCGTTGCGGGTCGAGATCGGACACGGCCAGGAACTTCACGCACGGGTGCTTGGCGGCAAGCCGCGCACGCAGCGTGCCGATGCGGCCGGCGCCGATTACCGCGACGCCCAGTTCCTTGCTCGGTTTCATTCCGTTCCTCCTGGCGTGATGGGAAGGGTGCCCGTGTGCACCCCGGGCGCCCATCCCGACGGCGCAAGGTGCCGGCGCGCGAACGCGAGCGCCTCGTCCTCGAGCCGGGTCGCGAGCGTGGCGTTCCAGCGGTTAAGCCAGCCGAGAAGCGCGATCACCGCCACGATCTCGATGATGGCATCCTCGCTGTAGTGCTTCCTGAGTTCCACAAAGTGCGCGTCGGTCACCACCGACGGGCAGCTGCCTGCGGCAAGCGCCAGCTCGAGCGCGGCGCACTCGGCCGGGGTGAACAAGGGGCTCGTCCGGAACCGCGGCAACGCCTCCACCTTCCCGATCGGGACGTGCGCGATATGCGCCGAGTTCTCCGCGTTGTGCGCTGCGGAGTAAGGATCCCCGCACGCGCTGCTCACGACGTGCGCGACCATGAACTTCAACGCCTTCGGCACTTCGCCCTCTTCCATCATCACTGCCGTGTGGAGATCGCGGTAGGCGCGGAACACCGCCGGCCGGCGCACCAGGGTGAGCCAGCTGTTGGGCGGATAGCCCTTGGTCTTCTTCCAGCGCGCCATGTGGTCGGCGACCTGCGCGAAACGTTCCGGCGGAGCTGGTGAGACACGCGCCATGGGATTCTCCGGCTATCAGCTTTCAGCTATCAGCGGTCAGCAGGGTCGTGATCGGGTTGCTTCAAACTGAAGGCTGACGGCTGAACGCCGACAGCTCAGTACACGCGGTTGAGCGGCGCCTCGCCCTTGACGAGAACGCGCTCGATGTTGGCCCAGGCTTCGCGGAAGAGGGTGGCGGACGCCTGGCGCGTCACGCCCGCTACGTGCGGCGTAAACAGGACCCGGCGCGCGGCCTCACCCTCGAGCGAGAACAGCGGGTTATCGGGGTCGGGCGGCTCGGTGGCGTAGACGTCGATCGCCGCCCCGCCCAGGCGGCCCGAATTGAGGTGCGTGAGGAGCGCCGCTTCGTTCACGACGCCGCCGCGCGAGGCCTGGATCAGCACCGCGCCCGGCTTCATGAGCGAAAACTGCCTGACCCCGATCATGCTGCGGGTCTGCGGCAGCAGCGGCACGTGCAGAGTGACGACGTCGGCCGACCTGAGCAGCTCTTCCAGCGGCACCGCTCTCGCGCTGATTCTTGCCGTGGCCCGGGCGTCGCGTGGTGCGGGGTCGTAATAGATGATCTGGCTACCGAAGCGGTGGAATGCTTCGGCAACCGCGAAGCCGACGGTGCCCAGACCCACCACGCCCACGGTGAGCCCCTCCAGCCCCGGCAGGTTGTCGGCGATCATGCGGCCGCGGAACGAGACGTAGTTTGCGTTCCGGATCTCCGCGTCCGCCCAGGCGAGGCGGCGCAGCAGGACCAGGGTGCTTGCCAGCACGTACTCGGCCACGGCGCTGTTGCTGCCGCCCGGAACATTGGCCACGGCAACGCCGAGCTTTTTCATCGCCGCTTCATCGAGCCGGTCCACTCCCGCGCCGGTCACCTGCACCAGCTTGACGCCGCCGCCTTCGAACAGCGGGCCGCCCA
Organism: Gammaproteobacteria bacterium; assembly: GCA_041497655.1. Lineage (GTDB taxonomy): Bacteria > Pseudomonadota > Gammaproteobacteria > Burkholderiales > SG8-41 > SG8-41. The sequence continues at coordinate 11,589 of JBGQGU010000023.1, read as the reverse complement.
GCTTCGGGCCGACCGCCGGGATTACCAGTGCGCGCGCTGCCCTGATGTGCGTGCCGAGCTGCGGATCGTCGACGGCGCGGTAATTGACAACGAGGGGGGCGGGCGGCGTGACGCCTGCGCGCTGGAAATCAGCCTGCGGCCGCAGGCACAGGACCTCATGAGACACGACAGTACTCAAGGGATGAGGGCGGAGGGATGAAATAAAGACACAAGTTGGCAGTTGGCAGCCGTCAGTTGGCAGCCGTCAGTGGGCAGCGATTCCAAACTTCCTGCTGCAAACTGCAAACTGCCCACTGCAAACTGCCCACTGCAAACTTCGGTTGTCGAATCACGACTCACGCCTTCTGTTCCCGGGTGCGTTGGGTGATGTCGGCAACCGGGAAGAAGCACAGCAGAACCAGCGGCTCCCTGCCGGTGTTGCGGGTCACGTGTTTCTCCCCGGGCGGAATCAGTATGGTATCGCCGGCTTTCAGCGGATATTCTCCGCTGTCAGCCTCGGTGCAGCCCTCGCCCGCCATTACGAAAATGCATTCTTCAAAGCCCTGGTGATAGTGCGGGCCGCGCGCGGTTTCGCCGGGTTTCGGCACCGGGATTTCCACCAGCCGCAATGTCACCGCGCCCGAGCCCTTCTCGCCGGACACGATCTCGAGCGATTTGCGCCCGGGCAGTCCCATGCTCTTCGCCTGCGCCTGGGTCAGGACCTTGGCCATCGTCAGGCTCCGCGCAAAGGCGCACCAGCGTCTTTGCGCCTCGAACCTCCCTTCTCCACTCGGGAGAAGGGCGCGCTGGAGCGAGGAGCAGGGGCCCCGGTTTCCGGGGATGCGACCGCGCAAGCGCGCATAATGCCCGCGGTTCTGAGCCGCGCGCCTTTGCCCGCTCCCGGGTCGCACCTACCCGTGATACGGGCAGGCACTGCTCCGCCGTCCGCGGGCAGGGATGAGGGGAGAGCATCGCTATGCATGTTTTCGATGCTCGTTAGCTTGCCATCTTGAGATGCTTGATCTCGGCGGTGCCGCCCTGCGCCTCGTCGAGCAGGCGGAAGATGTCGGACGCTTCCTTCGCGATTGCGCCGGCGATGCCCTCGAGCATCGTCTTCGCCTTGTCCACTGTCGCGTGCTCGGGAGCACCGTACCATCCGGTCGGCGCGATGGTCCGGATGTCGCGCAGCACCGGCTGATACGAGCGCGTGCGGCGCAGCTTGTCCCACTGGCGGCCGTGCGAGTGGTCGGAGGAATAGTCGATGCGGTCGAGATGGACGAGGTCGGGCCGGCACGCCAGCACGGCGAGCGCCTCGATCTCCCCGCCGTGCGTCAGCCCGCCGTAGTCTCTTCCGAACAGCTCTGCCGCGACGTAGCACGCTTGCACGGTGAGTACCGTCATGCCGTGATCGCGGTGAAGCTCCTCGGCGGCAATGGCGAGCGAGGGAATATTGCCCTCGTGCCAGTTGAGGAGCAGCAGGTATTTCGCGCCGTGCTTCGCGGTCGAGACGCAGGTTTCCGTCACCACGCGCTGGTAGGTGTCGGGGGCGAGCGTAATAGTGGCCTCGAACGGCATATGCATCGGGGTGACGCCGAGCGGGCCGCCCGGCAGCACCAGGCCGTCCATGCGCTCCGCTACCGCGTGCGCGATGACATTGGCGGCGAAGATGTCGGTGCCGGCCGGAAGATGCGGCCCGTGCTGCTCGACGCTACCCGCGGGCAGGATCACCAGCGGGTTTCTCTTCAACTGCGCGGCAATCTCGGGCTGCGTCAGATCGACGAAGTAGCGGCTCATACGTTCAGTGACTCGTTGCTCGTTGCTCGTTTCTCGAATGAACCAATAAAACGGCGGTTTGTGGGAACGAATAACGAGTCACGAGTAACGAGTCACGGGGGTTAGGCGGCGCGGGCTTGAGCGCTGATCCGGGAACGCGTCTCTTCCATGACGTCCGCAATGCGCACGCACTGGCCTTTCCGGTCGATGGATTTCAGCGCCGCGTAAACCACCGCGACCGCGACGTTGCCATTGTAAGCAGTGAGCTCTCCCGGCTTTCCGCTCGTGCAGCTCGCGGCAAACATCTCGAGCTCGGCCCGGAACATGTCGCTCTCGGGGAGGGGGATGGCCTCCCGCTTCGCCCAACCGTCCTTGCCGCGCTGGATGTACAGGACCGAATTCAGGTGGAGCCGATGCGGAGTATCCCAGGTACCGAAATCGATCTCGTAATGCATCAGCCCTTTCGACCCGAACACCCGCACCGCGAAGATGCCGGGGGAGGTCCAGCACGAGCCGACATAGCCTATCTTGCCGTCGGCGAACTTCAAGAGCGTCATCGACTGATCGTCCACCTCCGCGCCCACGGGCGAGAGCTGGGACGAAATCGAGGAGACCTCGGCGATCTCGCCGCCCAGCAGGTGCAGCACGTCGAACAGGTGGATCGCGAGCTGGGACAGCGGGCCGCCGGGGGCGCGGTCCTTATACCAGCGCCAGGTCTGCGGCGTCAGCTCGAGCGCGCGTTCGTTGGAAAAGTTGGCTTCCAGAAAGGCGACGCGCCCCAGCTCTCCGGCGTCGATCTTTTCCTTGATGATGCGTATGCCTGCCATCAGCCGGGCGCTATGGCCAACGGTAACGGTCACGCCGTACTGCTTTTCCAGCGCGGCGATCTTGAGGCCGTCTTCCAGCGTCTGGGCGATCGGCTTCTCGGTGTAGACATGCTTGCCGGCCCTGGCGACCATCTCCGCCATCGGCAGGTGCTGCTCGTTGGGCACGGTGAGAATCACGCCCTTCAGCTCCGCGTTGGAGAGCATGGTCTTCATGTCAGGCACCGCCGGCACGCCAAGTTCCTTCTCGAACGCGAGGCGCTTGTCCACGGAGCGGCTGTAGCCGGCGACGATTTTCAGCTTGTCGGACTGCTGCGCGGCGCGGGCCAGCACCTTGGCCCAGCGGCCGAGGCCGACGATGCCCAGCTTGACGCGTTCAGTGCTCATGGAATTGATCAGATCTTGCGGTGAATGCGTAATTCTACATGGCAGGCGCTCGCCGTGGGCGCCGCACAAGGGAGCGTGGGCCGATATTGCTGGCCCTGCCGCGCGGTCGGAGCCGTTTCCTCCCTTATCCTGCCGCCGCGACACGGCGAACGATCCACGGCATCACGACTTTTTCCGCGATGGCGGCGCTGGGCCACTGCGCCGACCGGCCCATGTGCCCGCCCTGCGGGTTGACCCATGCTTCCTTGGCGTCGCCGTGCTCGAGCAGGAGATACAGATCGGCAATGGGGATCTGCGAGTCGCGGGCGCCGTTGACGACCAGCATCGGCGCCGAGGGGCGGTCGAGCAAGCCGGCATCGAGCAGCGAGAAGCGCTGCGCGCGGGCAAGCATGTCTTCCAGATCCCGCGCGCCCAGCATCGCACACTTCGCCTGGAGGTAATCGTAAAGATACTCGCCGGTGGCGAGCGACGCCCGGAGCCAGTCGGGCCGGAAGTAATGATGGATCGGCCCGCCGTGCACCACCGACCCGCGCAACCGTTCGCGCTCGGTGATCGCAAGCTTGGCGGCCCAGTAGCCGCTCCAGCTGCGGCCCTGCACGACGATGCGGCCCGCGTCAACCTCGGGACGCTGCGTGAGATAGTCTAGCGCGGCGGTAAAGATGCGGTCGCTATCGACGTCCGCCGCGGTATGGGGAGACTCACCGGTGCCTGGAAGGTCTATCGCGAACAGCCCGAGACCATGATTCAGGTAGCCGTCGGTGTGCGCGGCGACGTCCTCTTTCCGCGAATCGAGGCCGGCGATGCCGAACACGAGCGGGGCAGGGCGCGCGCCCGCCGGCAGACGCAGATAGGCGATGATGTCCGTGCCCTCGAACGGGATGCGGACAGTCTCGATGGGCGGATCGAGCAACTGCGCACAGGCGCGGAACGCTTCCAACGCGCGTCGCCGGGCCTGCTGTTTCGCCGGCGTGTTCTCCGTGGGCCAGCGCGCGAAGTGATGGAGCCGCCACGCCCTCCAGTAGCCTTCCCGTGCGCCGGCGCGATCAAGTGCTTCCAGCGCCTGGGCATTGCTCCAGTGGCGTTCGGCGACGCCACTCCAGGCCTGCGCCCACTCTTCGCGCTCGAGGCTGCGGATGGACAACAGCGCGGCGCGCGCATCCTCCGGCGTGATGCCGCCGAGCGGCGGCATGTTGCCGTCGGCGCGCCGCTGCACTTCCTGCTTGAGCTGCCCGAGGTCGCGCCCGCCGCCGGGAACCAGCAGCCCGAGGGATTCATTCGAGCTGTGTTGCGCAGTCATTTCGAAAAAAACAAGGGCGGCCGCAGCCGCCCTTGAGAGTCAATGGCCGGTCGAATCACGAATCACGAATCACGACCTCGGCAGTTGGATCAGTTGGCTGTCAAACCGAGCGACTTCACCAGCTTTTCGTTGGTGACCATATCCGACTGTACCACCTTGCGGAATTCTGCCGGCCCCAGGATGACAATCTCCGTCGCCTGGATGGTCATTCCCTTCTTCACCTGGGGTGCAGCCATGGCCTTCACCACCGCCGCCCGCACCTTGTCGTTGATCGCCTTGGGCGTGCCCTTCGGCAGGAAGAAGCCCATCCAGCCGCTGTATTCAAAACCTGGAATGGTGTCGGCGATCGGCGGAATGTTGGGCAGCAGCGGGGTGGGTTTGGGCAGGGTATGAGCGATCGCGCGCATGCGCCCGGAGTTGACGTGGACCATCGCCGCCGGCGCGGGGATGAGCGTCCACTGCGATTCGTTTGCCACCACGGCCGCGGTCGACGGGCCGCCGCCTTTGTATGGCACATGCAGCGATTCGAAGCCGGCCCTCTGCTGGAAGTACGCCCCGGACAAATGGCTTTGCGAGCCAGCGCCGGCGGAGGCCATATTGAATGGGGTTTTCCCGCTCTTGGCGTAAGCAATCAACTCCTTCACCGACTTGATCGGCAGCGAAGGATGGACCGCCAGCACGTTGAGCGTGACCGCATACTGCGCGACGTAGTCGTAATCGTTGACGGGATGGAAGCGCGCATTCTTCTGCAGCAGCCTGGCGATTGTGGACGCCGCCGTCGTCGCGCTGATCAGTGTGTAGCCGTCGGGGTTCGCTTCCTTGGCGATTTCCATGCCGATGATGCCGCCCGCGCCGGCGCGGTTGTCCATCACGACCTGCTGCCCAAGCGTGTTGCCCAGCTCGGTGCCTACAATCCGGCTCAGGGTGTCCACCGCGCTGCCGGGTGCATTCGGTACGATCAAGCGTATCGGCCGGCTCGGATAATCCTTCGCGGCTTCTTGGGCGAGGGCCGGCGCGGTGCCGAGCAGCAACGCAGCCATGGCCAGCGGAAGCCAGATGGGGGTCTTCATAAGTTCCTCCTGTTGTACTTGTGAATGCGAGAAAAAGCGTGCGATTTCCGCTTCCCATTCTGTCCGGTTTGCCCAGTCAACGCAACCCAACTCCGGGTTTGCGCGACCGGAATATCGGGTCGTCGGGAACTCGGACCGGATTGCGCTGCCTGAGTGCTTTCGAATTACAATTCCCCATCGTGCTGCGCAAACTCCTCATTTTGTTCGCGGCGGGCGTCGTTGCTGCATGCGCACTGTCGCCAGCGGACTACAACGGCGCCGGCGCGCCGCGCGAGGCGGCGATCCTGCCGCTGCGATCGGAGCGACCCTTGGTTGCGCTGGCCCTGGGCAGCGGCGGCGCACGCGGCTTCGCCCACATCGGCGTGATCAAGGCGCTGGAGGAGGCGGGCATCGTGCCCGACATCGTCACGGGGTCCAGTTCGGGAGCCGTGGTTGCCGCGCTCTATGCCAGCGGCCGCCAGGCGCGCGAGCTGGAGGATATCGCGCTCAGGCTCGAGCGAGGCGACCTGGTGGACTATGCGCTGTTCGGAAACGGCTGGGTGAAGGGCGAGGCGCTGCAGGACTTCGTGAACCGGATGGTGAACGGGCAGCCCATCGAGCGGCTCGCCAGGCCCTTCGCGGTAATCGCCACCGAGGCGAGGAGCGGGCGCATGGTGGTATTCAACCGCGGTGATACCGGCGTTGCGGTTCGCGCCTCGGCAAGCGTGCCGAGGATCTTCGTGCCCCCGGTGATCAACGGCGAGGAGTACGTGGACGGCGGGCTGTCGAGCCCGGTGCCGGTGAAAGTCGCGCGCGCCATGGGCGCCGATGTCGTGATCGCAGTGGACGTGTCCTGGTTCGGGCAGGCCCGCACCCGCGATCCGGACGAGATGGCGCGCTACGGCCGCAGCGAGCGCTATGTGCGTTACGGCGACGAGCTCGAGGAGGCCGACGTCGTCATCGTGCCGCGCACCGTGCGCACCCGCATGCTCGATTTCGATCAGAAGGAATCCAACATCGCCGCCGGCGAGGCGGCGGGCCGCGAGGCCGTGCCGCAGCTCCGCGAGGCGCTGGCGGCCGCTTCCAGGCAGGCGCGCCTGCGCGCGCCCGCTTCGAGCAGCAACCGACAGGATTGAGGAATCACTGATCGTGACGATCAGGTTTGCTCGCGTCGCCCTGAGCGCGTTGGTGGCGCTGGCGGGAACAGCATGCGCCATGCACGCCCTGGCCCAGGCCGGCGCCAGGCCGGGCGGCTTCGCCGACGAGGAGAAGGACTGGGGCGTGCCTCCGACCGCGCGCCTCCGCACGGTCGGCTACCATTCACCCACTCCGCCCAAGATCCCGGGCGGTAGAGTGGTCACCACCCTGGAGCTCAAGTCCATGATGGAGCGCGAGGCGCGCCCATACCTGATCGACGTGCTAGGGGGCGGCATCCACCGCACCCTCGCAGGCGCATTCTGGATGAGCGGGGCGGGCGCGGGCGACATGAGCCAGGAGGAAGAACGACGCTTTGCCCAGGCCGTTGCCAATTTCGCCGGCGGAGACAAGGCGCGGCCCCTGGTGTTTTTCTGCGTGGACGCGGAGTGCTGGCTGTCCTACAACGCGGCGCTGCGCGCCTTCGCGCTGGGATACACCAACGTCATGTGGTACCGCGGCGGCATCGCCGCCTGGAGCGTCGCCGGACTGCCGATGTCGCAGTCAGATCCGTTCTACTGGTAAGGATGAAGGATGAGGGATGAAGGATGACCCCCGCAGTGCGGGAGTGAAATCCAGGTCAGCCTTCATCCTTCAGGCGGAGCCGTAAGTCCGGTCATCCTTCCGTCTTCCGCCTTCATCCTTCTGTCTGCTCCGGTGCCAGAGCAGACATGACGCGCGGCACGCGATCCAGTCTCCAGTTTTCGATTGCCCACGCCGATAGTTCCCTGACCGTCGCGCGCTCGAGGCCGCGCGGCGGCCGCTGGCCGAGAAACGACAGCGCCGCGATGAGGACCGCCAGCGGCTGCGCCGCGTCAACCGGCAGGGCGAGGGTCTGTTTGGAGAGTTTCTCGCCCCGCGCATTGACCGCGACCGGCAGATGGGCGTAGCGCGGCTGCGGCAACCCCAGGAGTTGCTGGATGTAGATTTGCCGGGGGGTGGATGCGAGCAGGTCCGCGCCGCGCACGACGTCGGTGATACCCTGCCCGGCATCGTCCACGACGACCGCGAGCTGGTAGGCGTATACGCCGTCGGAGCGGTAGAGCACGAAATCGCCCGATTCCCGCTCCAGCTGGCACGCGATACGCCCCTGCAGCGCATCCTCGAACGCGACCGCCGCGCCGCTCGTGTCGAGGCGCAGCACCCGCGCGCGCTTGCCTGCCGCGATGCCGCCGCGGCAGGTGCCTGGATACACGGGTCCTTCCGTGCCGGCGATGGCGGAATCAGCGATTTCGCGGCGGCTGCATGCGCACGGATAGACGAGGCGCAGTTCCCGGAGGCGGTGCAGGGCGCAGTGGTAGGCATCGTTCCGCGCGCCCTGATACGAGACCGGTCCGTCCCATTCCAGGCCACAGGCTTCGAGCGTGCGCAGGATACCGTCGGCCGCGCCTGCCGCAACGCGCGGCGGGTCGAGGTCTTCCATCCTGACCAGCCACTCGCCGCCGCGCGTCCTCGCCTCGAGATAGCTCCCAGCCGCGGCGACGAGCGAGCCGAAGTGCAGCGGGCCGGTGGGGGAGGGGGCGAAGCGCCCGCGGTATCGCATCGCATCCTCAAGGATGAGGGATAAGAAAGGAGTGTCGAGGATTGAGTGTCGAGTGACGTGATCGTGAATGGGCGCGTACCTCTCGACACTCGACACTCGACACCCGACACTCGTCAGCCGTCAGTCGTCACTCATCAATTTCGGCGAGCAATTTCCGCGTCGCAACGGCGGCTTCGCGCGCGACGTCTTCCGGCGGCCGGGACCAGTACTCGGGATTGGGCGCTTCGTAGCTCAGATATCCCGGGTATTTCTTTTCCCGCAGCAGTTGGAACACTTCGCGCCAACGCACCTTGCCCAGCCCGGGCGGCAGGCGGTCGGTCGGCCGCTTCGCCGCCGCCGGGGGGCCCGCCGGAACGTCGCTGTACTGAAAGGCGAAGATTTCCCCCGGGGCGACATCCTCGAAACCGCGGCCGCCCCCGCCGCTGCGCTCGAGGTGGTAGGCGTCGAACAGCAGACCGCAGTTCGGACGGTCCGCCAGCGCGACGATCTCGCGGCCGGCTTCCAGCCGGTTGATGACCCCGTGCTGCGAGTTGAACTCGAGCGCGAAGCGCACCCCGTGCGCTTTCGCGATCTCGCCGCCGTCCCTGAAATTCGCGGCGCCCTCGCGCAGCGTGCCCGGAGGGTTCTGCCCCGGCGCGATCATCACGAGATCGCAGCCCAGGGCGACGGCATTGGCGCAGGTCTCGTCGAGGACCTTCAACAGCCGCTTCTTCTCGTTGCCCCTGGCGAAGATCAGGCCGTACTCGGTGCCGACGCAGGCGACCTTGAGGCCGCTCGCCCGCACGAGATCCAGGACCTGCGCGTTGGTCATGCCGGCGTCGAAGCAGCGCGCAAAATCGATGCGCCGCAGCTCCACCGCGTCCCAGCCGCTCCGCTTCGCCGCGCGGAGCGCGCCGGCGAGCGGCGTCGTGTCGAGCGTCCACGTGTGCAACGCGAGCCGGTCGCGCATCATACTAACGATGAACTATGAACGATGATCGATGAACGAATAACTTCAGCGCGATTCATCTTGTCATTTCCGCTTCTTCACCGTTTTGACGCTCGCCACAAGGATTGAAGTCAATTCATCGGCCTCGCTCTGTAACGGCTTTGCATCGGTTGCGGCGATGACCCGAGATCCTTCCATCAGTTCCAGCCAATAAGCAGTCTCTTCGAGTTCTTGCAGGGCTCCTTCGATCTTGCTGATGAAGTCAGCATTGGATTTCGCACGTCTGGCCTCGCGATATTGGGCGCCGACTGAAGTTCCTGCCTTGAGAAGCTGTCTACCCATGACCTGGGCCAAGGTCGTTCCCGGAAGGCGTGAATACAGGTCAATAACACTCAAAGCAAACTGCTTCGTCCGCTCGACCAAGTCTTGCGCTGGCGGCCTGCCCGCCGGCTTTTGTTCATCGTTCATCGTTCATCGCTCATAGTTCGAGTTTGATGCCTGCCTGCTTCACCACCTTTACCCACTGCGTAAGGTCGTCTCGGATGTAGGCGGCGAGCTCATCGGATGAACTGGGCTGTACCTCCGCGCCGACGGCGGCGAATCGCTCCTTCATCACCGGGGTGGCGAGAATCTTGACCAGCAACGCATTGAGCCGGGCGACGATGTCGCGCGGTGTCGCGGCCGGGGCGAGCAGGCCGGTCACCGTGCTCGCGTCGAAGCCCGGCACGCCGGACTCGGCCAGCGTCGGAACGTCGGGAAGCGCCGCGGCGCGCTTCGCGGTGGTCACGGCGATCGCCCGTATCCGGTCCGCCTTGATATACGGCAGCGCGGAGGAGATCTGGTCCACGTGCCCGTACACGTGGCCCGCGACCAGGTCCACCAGGGCCGGGCCGCTGCCCTTGTACGGCACCAGCGTCATGCGCGTGCCGGTCCGGATCATGAACAGTTCCGCGATCAGGTGATTGGTGGTGCCAACGCCCGCGTTTGCCATCAGTAAATTGCCGTCTTGCGCTTTGGCCACGGCGATCAGCTCGCGGGTGGTCCTCGCCGGGAGCGACGGATGGACAACGATGACAAGCGGCACGACAGCGATGCGTCCCACCGGCGCAAAGTCGCGGACGATGTCGTACGGCAGCTTGGGGTAGAGCGCCGGTCCGTTGGTCATGACGCTGCTCGAGGCCACCAGGAGCGTGTAGCCGTCGGGGGCGGATTTGGCGACGACGTCGGTGCCGACGGTGCCGCCGGCGCCCGCGCGGTTCTCGACGATGATCTGCTGCCCGAGGGCTTGTCCCATGGCGGGCGAAATGGCGCGGGCGTTGATGTCCACGTTGCCGCCCGGCGCGAACGGCACGATCATGCGGATCGGGCGGGTTGGATAAGTCTGGGCGACGCTGCCCGTCGAGGCGCAGAGCAGGGCTATGGCGGCGATGGCCGCGGCGACGGCACGTGTCATGAGGTATCCTTCTCGGTCGGACTGCGCCGACTATTCTAAGGCTTTTCTCCGGAAAGAAATGAGAGCCAACCGATGCACCAGATTGTGGTTGTAGGTGGCGGAGCGGGGGGGCTGGAATTGGCGACGCGCCTCGGCGACACGCTCGGCCGCAAAGGCCGCGCACGCGTGACGCTTGTCGACCGCGCGCGCACCCACCTATGGAAGCCGCTGCTGCACGAATTCGCAGCGGGCAGCATGGACCTCGATCATCATGCGCTGCCCTATCCGGCGCAGGCGCGCTGGCATCATTTCCGGTTCCAGCGCGGCAGCATGGACGGGCTCGACCGCCGGCGCAAGGTGGTGAAGGTCGCGCCGACATTCGACGAGGATGGCCGGGAATTGATCCCTCGGCGCGAGATTCCCTACGACACCCTGGTGATCGCGGTCGGCAGCCATACGAACGACTTCGGCACGGCGGGCGCGGGCGAGCACGCGATCAGTCTCGACATGCCGGAGCAGGCGGAGTTGTTTCACAGGCGGATGATCAATGCCTGCATCCGCGCCAACGCGCAGGCGGCGCCGCTGCGCCCCGAGCAACTGAAAGTCGCAATCATCGGTGCCGGCGCGACCGGCGTCGAGCTCGCGGCGGAGCTGCACAAGACGACGCGCGAGCTGATCGCCTACGGACTCGACCAGATCGATCCCGAAAAAGATGTGCAACTGACGGTCATCGAAGCGGCGCCGCGCATCCTGCCCGCAGTGCCAGAGCGCTTGTCGAAGGCAGCGGAGGAGTTGCTGCGCGGGCTCAACGTGCGGGTGCTCACGGGAGAGCGCGTGACGGAAGTGAGGAAGGATGGCGTCATGACCGCGAGCGGCCGGAAGATCCCCGCGGAACTCACGGTGTGGGCGGCGGGCATCCAGGCGCCGGAATTCCTCAAGGATCTCGACGGACTCGAAAGCAACCGGCTGAACCAGCTGGTGGTCAAGCAGACGCTCGACACCACGCACGACCCCGATATCTTCGCCATGGGCGACTGCGCGAGCTGCCCGTGGCCCGGCCATGACCGGAGCGTGCCCCCGACGGCCCAGGCGGCGCACCAGCAGGCCTCGCATCTCGCCCGCATGCTGCCGCGCCGTCTCGCAGGCAAGCCGCTCAGGCCCTGGGGCTACCGTGACTTCGGCT
>JBGQGU010000022.1:0-13309 GCA_041497655.1 Gammaproteobacteria bacterium | reverse complement strand
GCGACGCGGTCAAAGTGAGCTGTGGCAGCCGGTTGTACGGCGGCGTCACCGGCTGCAGCGGGTCGGGCTGCAGCGTTTGCCAGCGCTGGACCAGGGCGTTCAATCCGTAGCTGCCGGCGCCGCCCCAGGTCCCGCCGCGGCCGAGGGTGAGGTCGCTCGGCAGCTGAACCTGGGACGTTACGGCGATTTGCGTCGAGAGGTCGGTGAAGTAGGTGTCGTCCGATACCCTCTGCAGATTGAGCGTCCCGAACCAGCCGCTGGGCAGCGTTTGGTTGTGGCGGAGAAAGTAGGCGCGGCGTTGCTCGCCGCCCTTGGCGTTGTCATTCGGCAGCACCTCCGCGTGGGCTTCGCCGAGATAGGTCGGCTCGAGATAGCGGAACTCGCCGTGCCCCAGCACGCCGCGCCGCGTCATGATGCGCGGCGAGAGCGTGGCATCGCGATTGGGCGCAATGTTCCAGTAGTAGGGAATCGTGACCTCCGCACCGCCCGTGCTGGTGCTGCCGTAGTGCGGCGAGATGAAGCCGGACTTACGCTCCTGGTGCAGCGAGAACGACAAGTATGGCGAGTAGAAAATCGGCGTGCCCAGCAACACGATGCTCGCATCGCGCGCAACGCCGACATCGCGCTCCCTATCGATATGCAGGTCGCCCGCGCGCAGGTACCAGTCGTCGTTGCCGGGCCCGCAGGAGGTGTACTCGGCGCGCTCCGCGCGGTACTGGCCAGGCCCCTCGAACAAAATCCGCTCCGCCGTACCCCGCGCATCCGTCTCGTTGAATAGCGGCGATGCGCCGCCGGTCTCGGAAGTCTTGTGCAGCGTGTAGCGGGGGTTCTCCATGAAGCCGCGATCGGATTCCAGGTTGTATCTCAGCCGTGTGCCTTCCACCACGTCGGCCCCCAGATCCATGCGCACGTTGCCCTCAGCGGCGATCTCGCCAGCCGGCTTGTCGTAGCGCAGCCAATCGGTATAGACCGCCTGCCCGCGCTTTCTGAACCACACGTTGCCCTCGGCCTCGGTGTCCTGATCCTGGCGCCCCTGCAGCCGGTCCGCTTCGATAAAGAGCGGCACGTCCTCCCTCAGCGACGGCGGGATGACGAGCAACGCGGGTTGTGACTTCAGCGTGAGTCCCTGTTGCCCGCCAGCCGCGCAGGGCAGCGCGCACATCACGGCCAGAGATAGGCGCGTAATGATCATTTTTTTCATCGAAAATTGCGTGTGTAGCGTGGTGCTAAAATCGCATAATTCACCGCTGAAGGCAATCGGCTTGCCGCTGGACATCGACACTCGATTGGAGCAGCTGCGGGGCTGGCTCGGCACGCGTTTGGGGGCGGGCGCGTTTGCCGTGAAACCGGCTTCGGCAGACGCCAGCTTCCGACGCTATTTTCGCGTGACCACCGACGACGCGCGGTCCTGGATCGCGATGGATGCACCGCCGGAGCGCGAGGACTGCCGCCCCTTCGTGCACGTGGCGGCGCTGCTGCGGTCGGCCGGAGTCAACGCGCCGCAGGTGATCGCGCAGGACCTTGCGCGCGGGTTCCTGCTGCTGACGGATCTGGGCGACACGACCTATCTCGCCGTGTTGAACGAAGCCAACGCGGACCGGCTGTTCGATGACGCGATCGAGGCGCTCATCAAGTGGCAGCTGGCGAGCCGCGAGGGGGAGCTGCCGCCGTACGACGAAGCGCTCCTCAGGCGCGAGTGCAATCTGTTTCCGGAGTGGTATATCGCGCGGCACCTCGCATTGCAGCTCTCCAGCGCGCAGCAGCAGGCTCTCTCCGATACGGTCGCGCTCCTCATCTCCCGCAGCCTGGCGCAGCCGGCGGTCTTCGTGCACCGCGACTACATGCCGCGCAATCTCATGGTGAGCGAGCCCAACCCCGGCGTGATCGACTTCCAGGACGCGGTGCACGGCCCGATCAGCTACGACCTGGTTTCGCTTACCCGCGATGCGTTCGTGAGCTGGGAGGAGGAGCGCGTCGTCGACTGGGCCGCGCGCTACTGGAACAAGGCGAAACAGCGGGGCCTGCCGGCCGACCCCGACTTCAGCGAGTTCTATCGTGATTTCGAATGGATGGGGTTGCAGCGCCACTTGAAGGTGCTCGGCATCTTCGCTCGCATCCACTACCGCGACGGCAAGGGCGGCTATCTGGAGGACACGCCGCGCTTTCTTAACTACGCGCGCGTAGTCGCCGCGCGCTACCGCGAGCTTGCCCCGCTGGCGCGGCTCATCGAGCAGCTGGAGAAGCGCCAGCCGGCGCTGATGGGAAATGGGATCGGAAAGTCACCGCATGAAAGCGATGATCCTCGCCGCCGGGCGCGGTGAGCGCATGCGCCCGCTCACCGACCACCTTCCCAAGGCCCTGCTCGAGGCCGGCGGCCGGCCGCTCGTTGCGCACTTGATCGAGCGCCTGGCGCGTTCCGGCTACACCGAGCTGGTGGTCAATGTTTCTCACCTCGCCGGCATGATCGAGCGGGCGCTCGGCGACGGCTTGCGCTACGGCGCTCGCATCGTATATTCACGCGAAGCCGAGCCGCTCGAAACCGGCGGCGGCATCGCCTATGCGCTGCCGCTGCTCGGGGATGCCCCGTTCCTGGTGGTCAACAGCGACATCTATTGCGATTTTGATTTCGCGCGTCTGGCTGCCGCCGCAACGGCGCTCGCGCCCGGCGCGGGTCTCGCCCACCTCGTTCTGGTTGACAACCCGCCGCATCACCCAGAGGGTGATTTCTCGCTCGGCGCGGGCAAAGTGTCGGCGGACGGCCCCGGGCGTCTTACCTTCAGCGGCATCGGCGTTTATACCCCCGCCTTGTTTGCGACGGTTGCGCGCGGGGCCCGCTGCCAGCTGGCAGCGCTGCTCAGGCCGGCGATGGCACGGGGGCTCGTAAGCGGCGAACATCACCGCGGGCTGTGGATGGACATTGGCACGCGGCTGCGCCTCGAGGCGCTCGAGCGCGCGCTGGCCGCCAAGAGCCACCGCTAGCGCCGCCCTTGCAGCGGCGGGCGCCGGCCGGGATTTATAATTTCATTCATGGCGGACAGCATCGACATCGGCGTCTATCAGCGGCGGCGCGCCCGGCTTGCCGCCGCCATGCAGGAGGGCGTTGCGGTCGTGCCGACCGCACCCGAGCGCGCGCGTAACCGCGACTCGCACTATCCCTACCGTTTCGACAGCTACTTCTACTACCTCACCGGCTTCCGCGAGCCCGCGGCGGCGCTGGTGATAGTCGCAGGCGCCGAACCCAGGAGCATCCTGTTCTGCCGCGACAAGGATCCCGAGCGCGAAAACTGGGATGGCTTCCGCCATGGACCGGAGGCGGCGGGCGACGCCTTCGGCTTCGACGAAGCGCACTCGATTACCCGGCTCGACGCGCTGATGCCGGAGTTGATCGCCGACCGCGACGCGCTCTACTGCCATCTCGGCGCCGACGCGGCGTGGGACGCGCGCGTCACGGATTGGATCAACCAGGTGCGCGGCCGGGCGCGTTCCGGCGTCACTGCCCCAAGTACCGTGCGGGACATACACGCGCTGCTCGACGAGATGCGGCTCATCAAGGGGCCGGAAGAACTTGCCGTGATGCGGCGCGCCGCGGCGATCACCACCGGCGCGCACCGCCGCGCGATGCGTGCGGCCGGGCCGGGCCGGGCCGAATACGAGATTGAGGCGGAACTCCTGCACGAGTTCCGGCGCCATGGCGCGCAGGCGCCGGCCTATACCCCGATCGTCGCCTCCGGTGAGCGTGCCTGCGTGCTGCATTACGTGCAGAACGACGGCGTGCTGATGGACGGGGAGCTGCTGCTGGTCGACGCCGGCTGCGAGCTCGACGGTTACGCCACCGATCTGACGCGCACCTTTCCGGTCAATGGCCGGTTCAGCGGGCCGCAGCGCGAGATTTACGAGCTGGTACTGGCGGCGCAAGCCGCCGCCATTGCAGCGGTCAAGCCCGGCGCGCCGTGGGATGAGCCGCACCACGCGGCGGTCAGCGTGCTGGCCCAGGGGCTGATCGATTTGACGCTCCTCTCCGGCGGCCTCGCCGAGGTAGTGGAAACCGAGGCCTACAAGAAGTTCTACATGCATCGCACCGGGCACTGGCTCGGGCTCGACGTGCACGATGCGGGCGACTACAAGTCGCGCGGCGGCTGGCGCGCGCTCGCCCCGGGCATGGTGCTGACCGTCGAGCCGGGCTGCTACATCCGGCCTGGGGAGGGCGTGCCGGCACGACTGGCCGGCATCGGCGTGCGCATCGAAGACGACGTGCTGGTGACGGGGTCTGGCGCCGAGGTGCTGACCCGCGACGCCCCCAAGGCACCGGCCGATATCGAAGCCTGGATGGGCGCGCGCGATGGCTGACTATGACGTGTTGGTCGTGGGCGGGGGGCCGGTCGGCGCCGCCCTGACGCTCGCCCTGCGCGGAACCGACCTTGCAGTTGGGATCCTGGAGGCGCGGGGCCCGCACGCTGCAGCGGATCCGCGCCCGATCGCGCTTTCTTACGGCAGCCGGCTGATACTGGAGCGGCTCGGTGTGTGGGAGCGACTCGCGCCGGCCACGCCGATCCTGCGCATCCACGTTTCGCAACGCGGCGGTTTTGGCCGGGTCGAGCTCGACGCTCGAGAAGCGCGTCTGCCGGCGCTAGGCTACGTGCTCAACTACGGCCAGCTTGCCGTGGCGCTCGCTCGCGCGCTCGAGGCCGGGGACGGCGCGCAGCCGATCCGAGCCACGGCGAGCGCGCTCGAGGCGGGAACGGCTGCGGCAGTCGTTCGATTCGCCGCTGGCGGCGACACCGGGCACGCCAGCGCGCGCTTGCTTGCCGTGGCCGACGGCGGGGCGCTGCCGGTTGCACCGCTACGCACCCGTGATTACGGCCAGGCCGCGGTGACTGCGCGCGTGACCTGCGGCGCCCCGCACCAGAACGTCGCCTACGAGCGTTTTACCCCTCAAGGACCGCTGGCGCTATTGCCTGCCGGCGAGGCGCTTGCGTTGGTGTGGACGACGACTCCGGAGCATGCACAACAATTGTGCGCGCTGACCGAGACCGGCTTCCTGGCGCAGCTGCAGGAGAGCTTCGGGAACCGCTTGGGCATCTTCAAGAGCGCTGGCAGCCGAGCGTGGTTCCCGCTGGCCCTCAAAGTCGCGGCCCGCATTGCGGAACCGCGCACGGTGGTGCTCGGCAACGCGGCGCAAACGCTGCATCCGGTCGCTGGGCAGGGGCTCAATCTCGGTTTGCGCGACGCCTGGGAGCTGGCGGCCATGATCCGGGACTGCGACCGCGCCGAGATTGGCGGGCCACGGCAGATCCTGGCTTATACCGCCCGGCGCCGGCTCGACCGCGGCGGCGGGATACTTTTCACCGACACGCTGGTGCGCCTGTTCTCCAACGAGTTCACGCCCCTCAGATTCGCGCGCGGCCTGGGACTGGCGGCGCTGGGCGCCGTGCCGCCGGCCAGGGTCTTCGTCGTGCGGCGCATGACCTTCGGTGCCCGCGGCTAGTGCCGTTACAGCCCGGAAATTCATGAATCACTGCATTGCGCATGGCAAGTTACGCGCCGTCGCGCAGGCATTGCTCGAAATTTTTTGAATAAGTGCTTACTTCGGCAGGCGGTTTGATCGCGCGCCGTTGCGCCGCGCGTGTGGGTTCGCTGCAACACCGATCGAAAAAAAAAGCAGGAATTGCTTTTCTTGCGCGAGGCGAGCGATTACAATGGCGCCCTCCCCCGCAACAAAATCAACGACGATCGCGAACCAGGCACGCGCGATGCACATCGGCCCGTTCCATCTCAAAAACAATCTCATGGTTGCGCCGATGGCGGGCGTCACCGACCGCCCGTTCCGCCAGCTGTGCAAGACCATGGGCGCGGGCATGGCTGTTTCCGAGATGGTGGCGAGCAACTCCCTGCTGTGGGGCTCGGAGAAGACGCGCCGGCGCGCCAATCACGAGGGGGAGGTCGATCCGATCGCGGTGCAGATCGCAGGAGCGGATCCCCGGATGCTGGCAGAGGCGGCGCGCTACAACGTCGACCAGGGCGCCCAGATCATCGATATCAACATGGGCTGCCCGGCAAAAAAGGTCTGCAATGTCATGGCCGGCTCCGCGCTGCTGAAGGACGAGCCGCTGGTCGGGCGCATCCTGAGCGCGGTGGTGACGGCGGTGGGCGTGCCGGTCACGTTGAAGATCCGCACCGGCTGGGACCGCGAGAACAAGAATGCGCTGCGGGTAGCCAGAATCGCGGAGGATGCCGGGATCCAGGCGCTCGCCATCCACGGCCGTACTCGCGCCTGCGGCTTCTCCGGCGAGGCCGAGTACGACACCATCGCGGCGGTCAAGTCCGAAGTGAGGGTCCCGGTGATCGCCAACGGCGACATCACGACGCCCGAGCAAGTGAAGCGGGTGCTCGACTACACCAAGGCTGACGCGGTGATGATCGGGCGCGCCGCCCAGGGCCGGCCGTGGATGTTCCGCGAGATCCAGCACTATCTGGAAACCGGCGGCCGGCTGCCGCCGCCGGAAGTGGAGGAGATTCATCGCGTGCTGGTTGCTCACCTCCACGATCTCTACGAGTTCTACGGCGAGCACACCGGGGTGCGCGTCGCCCGCAAGCATATTTCCTGGTACACCAAGGGGTTGGCCGGCTCGGCGGCATTCCGCCATGCCATGAACCAGCTCGAGACCTGCCGCGGGCAGCTCGCGGCGGTGGATGAATTCTTTGCGCAGCTCGCCGGCCGCGGGCAGCGCCTGACCTATGTCGAGGAACTCGCAGCATGATGATCGAAAACGAAATGGCGCGCATGGTGCGCAGGGCGATCGAGGGCTATTTCAGGGATCTCGACGGGGAAAAACCCTGCGCGGTCTATGACATGGTCATCCATTGCGTGGAGAAGCCGCTGCTGGAGAGTGTGCTGCACCGCGTGCGCGGCAACCAGAGCCACGCCGCGGAGATGCTGGGCATCAATCGCAATACCCTGCGCAAGAAGATGAGGGTGCACGGCATCAAATTCTAAGGCGGTGAGCGACACGCGGTAGAATGCGCAGCGGAGGGTATGACGGCTCACCGCCTAACGCTCACCGCCTCATGGCTGTCATCAAGCAGGCGCTGATCAGCGTCTCGGACAAGACCGGGGTCGCCGAATTTGCGCGGGGGCTCTCCGGCTTCGCCGTAACGCTCCTCGCCACTGGCGGCACGGCGCAGCTTCTGAGGGCGTCCGGCCTCAAGGTGACTGAGGTCGCCGACTATACCGGCTTCCCGCAGTTGCTCGACGGGCGGGTGAAGACCCTGCACCCGAAGGTGCACGCCGGCATCCTCGCCCGGCGCGACGTCCCGGGGCACATGGCCGAGCTGGGCAAGGCGGCCATTCCGACGATCGACCTCGTGGTCGTCAACCTGTATCCCTTCAGCGCGATGGTGGCCCGTCCCGGCTGCACCCTCGAGCAGGCCATCGAGAACATCGATATCGGTGGCCCCGCCATGCTGAGGAGCGCCGCCAAGAACTACGAGCATGTGGCGGTGGTGACCGATCCGGCCGATTACGAAGCGGTGCTGAAGGAGATGGCGTCCGCCGCTGGCGCGCTCGGAGCCGAGACGCGCCTGCGCCTGGCGCAAAAAGCGTTCTCCCACACCGCGCAATACGACGGGGCGATCAGCAACTACCTGACCGCGCTTGATGGCTCAGGCGGCCTCGAGCGCTTTCCGCGGCGGCTCAACCTGCAGTTCGAGCGAGTGCAGCCGCTGCGTTACGGGGAGAATCCGCACCAGGAGGCCGCGTTCTATCGCGATCCGCGGCCGGCGCCGGGGAGCCTTGGCGCCTATCGCCAGATGCAGGGCAAGGAGCTTTCCTACAACAACATCGCCGACGCCGATGCCGCGTGGGAATGCGTGAAGAGCTTCGCCGAGCCGGCGTGCGTCATCGTCAAGCACGCCAACCCCTGCGGGGCGGCGCTCGCGGCAAGCCTCGTCGAGGCCTATCGCAAGGCGTATGCCACCGATCCCACCTCTGCTTTCGGCGGCATCATCGCCTTCAACCGCGAGCTCGACGCGGCGACGGCGCAAGCCGTCGCGCAGCAGTTCGTGGAAGTGGTGATTGCCCCGGCGATTGGCACGGAAGCGGCGCGGGCGCTGGCGAGCAAGACCAATATCCGCGTGCTCGAGGTGCCGCTCGCCCCCGGTGCCAACGACTACGACTTCAAGCGCGTGGGCGGGGGCCTGCTGGTGCAGACGCCGGATAACGCCAGCGTCGGGGCGAGCGGGCTCAAGGTCGTCACCCGGACGCGGCCGAGCGAGGCGCAGACGGCCGATCTCGAATTCGCGTGGCGCGTCGCCCGGTTCGTGAAGTCCAACGCCATCGTGTTTTGCGGCGGCGGCCGGACGCTCGGCGTGGGCGCGGGGCAAATGAGCCGCGTGGACTCGGCGCGCATCGCCGCCATCAAGGCGGAGAACGCCGGCCTGACGCTGCAGGGGTCGGTGGTCGCGTCCGACGCCTTCTTCCCGTTCCGCGATGGCGTGGACGTGGTGGCGCGGGCAGGCGCCCGCGCGATCATCCAGCCGGGCGGCAGCCTGCGCGATGACGAGGTGATCGCGGCCGCCGACGAGCAGGGCATCGCGATGGTATTCACCGGCTACCGGCATTTCAGGCACTGACGCGCCCGAAATGCCGGTAACGGGTAATCGGAATATTCATGTTCGCGCGCTATCGTTCACCGTTCACTATTCCCTGTTCGCCATTGCTATGAAACTGCTGGTCATTGGTTCGGGAGCGCGCGAACATGCTCTGGCCTGGAAGCTCGCGCGCTCACCGCGCGTCTCGCGGGTGTTCGTCGCTCCCGGCAACGCCGGCACCGCGCGCGAAGAGGGTCTCGCCAACGCGGCAGCCGCTTCCATGCCGGAGTGGATCGAGCTCGCGCGCAGGGAAGCGGTGGCATTCACCGTGGTCGGGCCGGAGGCGCCGCTCGCCGAGGGCGTCGTGGACGCGTTTCACGCGGCGGGATTGAGGATCTTCGGCCCGACGCGGGCTGCTGCCCGGCTGGAGAGCTCCAAGGAATTCGCGAAGAGCTTCATGCAACGCCACGGCATACCGAGCGCAGCCTACGCGGCGTTTAGCGAGGCCGCGCCGGCGCACGAATACCTGGAACGGCACGGCACGCCCATCGTCGTCAAGGCCGATGGACTTGCCGCCGGCAAGGGTGTGGTGGTGGCAATGGCTGCAGGCGAAGCGCACGCGGCGGTGGACAGCATGCTCATCGAGAAAAAAATGGGCGCCGCCGGCAGCCGGGTGGTGATCGAAGACTTCCTCGAGGGGGAGGAGGCGAGCTTCATCGTGCTCGCCGACGGCAGGCACGCGCTGCCACTCGCGACCAGCCAGGACTACAAACGGCTGCTCGACGGCGACCGCGGACCCAACACCGGTGGCATGGGCGCATATTCCCCGGCGCCGGTGGTGACGCCTACCGTGCACGCCCGGGTGATGCGCGAGGTGATCCAACCGGCCATCGCCGGCCTGAAACAGGACGGCACGCCCTATGTGGGTTTTCTCTACGCCGGGCTCATGATTTCCCGGGAGGGCCGGATCAAGGTGCTGGAATTCAACTGCCGCATGGGCGATCCCGAGACGCAGCCGATCATGATGAGGTTGAAGAGCGACCTTGTGGCGCTCATCGAGCACGCGCTCGCCGGCACCCTCGACCAGGCGGAAGCCGCATGGGACACGCGGGTCGCGCTCGGCGTGGTGCTGGCCGCCCACGGCTACCCGGACGCGCCGCGCAGGGGGGACGCGGTCCGGGGGTTACCCGCGCCGCAGGAAGATTGCCGCATATTTCACGCCGGCACCGCGCTGAACGGCGGGGACGTTGTCGTGAACGGCGGGCGGGTACTCACCGTTACCGCGCTGGGGGGCAACGTCCGCGCCGCGCAGCGGCGCGCCTATGCGACCGCGGAGCAGGTCCGCTTCGAGGGCATGCAATATCGGCGCGACATCGGCCACCGGGCGCTTGCCGCGAGCCGCAAATAGCCGTCAGGAGGAAGCTCGATCATGGCCATGAATTACGACCGGGCGCGGCAGGACCTGGGCAACATCGCACTGCTTGAGCACGTGAACGTCACCATTCCCGACCAGCGCCTGGCCACGATCTTCTACGTGAGCGGCCTGGGCCTCACGCGCGATCCGTATCTCATGACGGGCGTGGATAACATGTGGGTGAACGTCGGCCGCAGCCAGTTTCATCTGCCGTCGCGGGGCACCCAGGTGTTGCGCGGCCATGTGGGCCTCGTGCTGCCCGATCTCGCAGCGCTCGGGCGCAGGCTCGAGAAAGTGGCGCCGCTGCTCGCTGAAACCCGGTTTTCCTGGGCCCGGCGCGAGGGCACCATCGAAGCCACGTGCCCGTGGGGCAACCGCTATCGTTGCCACGCGCCGGCGCCTCAATTCGGCGACAGCGAGCTCGCGATCGCCTACGTGGAATTCAACGTGCCGCGCGGCGCGGCGCCCGGGATCGCCCGTTTCTACGAGGAAATCATGGGAGCGCAAGCAACGCTCGAAACGGGCGCGTCGCAGACAGCCGTCGTTGCCACCGGCGCCGCGCAGCACCTGCGATTCCGGGAATCCGACCGCCCGCTGCCCGCCTATGACGGGCACCACGTCCAGGTTTATGTCGCCGACTTCTCCGGCCCGCACCGCAGGCTTGCCGAGCGCGGTCTCGTCACCGAGGAGAGCAGCGAGCACCAGTACCGTTTCCGCGACATCGTGGAGCCGGGGGACGGGCGCGCGCTCTTCACGATTGAGCACGAGGTGAGAAGCCTCACCCACCCGCTCTACGCGCGCCTGCTCGTCAATCGCAATCCCGCCCAGAGCAACCGCGAGTACGTGCGCGGCCACGACGCGTTCCGCGGCACCTACTGACGAGCGCGCCTGCAGGCCGCTGCCGCCGGCATTCCGGCCGGTTGCAGCCGCACTCCATCGCAACACCCTGCTAGAATCCTGTCGAAATCCCGCGACCACCTGCTGGTCCCGCGGAGGAAATACGAAGAGGAGGCATGCCCATGTCAGCTTCACGTGCTGTTGTTTCCCGGCTCCTCGCGATTCTGGCGGGGTTTGCGGTCCTTCCGGCGGCGCTGGCGCAGGATTCCTTCCCGGCCGCGCGGCCGATCGAGTTCGTCGTGCTGTTTCCCGCCGGCAGCTCCGCCGACGTCACCGCGCGCGTGCTGGCGGAAGGCATGTCGAGGCAGCTCGGCACCCAGATCGTGGTGGTCAACCGGCCGGGCGGCGGCGGCGCGGTCGGCTACAAGTACGCCGTGCAGCAGGCACCTGACGGCCATCACCTGGTATGGAGCTCGAACGCGATCTCGACCAACTACCACACCGGGATGCTGCCATTCGACTACCAGTCGTTCCTGCCGGTGGCGCGCGTGCAGATCGAGACGCCTCTTCTGTTCGTGAAGAGCGAGGCGCCGTGGAAAGCCCTGGGCGACATACTGCGGCAAGCGAAAGCGAAACCCGGCACGCTCACCGTCGGGAATTCCGGATTCGGCAGCCATACTCATTTGAGCGCGGTGTGGCTGTTCAAGGCCTCCGGCTTCCAGGTCGTGGATGTGCCGTTCAACGCCGCGCAAGTGGTGCCGAGCCTGCTGGGCGGCCATGTCGACGCCGTGGTGCAGTTGCCGGGCGCGCTTGCAGGGCTGGTCAAGGCCGGCACCGTGCGCGCGCTCGTTGCCCTGAGCGGCGCGCGCGACCCGTTCTTCCCCGACGTGCCGACTGCCCGCGAGCAGGGAATGAATTTGAGCGCCGAGCTGTGGCGCGGCGTTACGGTGCCCAAGGGCACGCCGCCGCGCATCATCGCGCGGCTGGAAGACGCGATCCGCAAGACGGTGGCGAGCCCGGAGTTCGCTCGTGCCACCGAAAAGCTGCTGGTCGCGCCGGCGTTCCTGCCGGCGGCCGAATTCGGAAAGATGATCGCCAGGGAAGACGCGGAAATCGCCCGCACGGTCAAGGCGCTCGGAATCCGGCAGGACTCCAAATAGCGATCGCGTCGCACCGTGGAGTGACTCGCTCATCACCACCTCCCTGTGGACGTCGACGCCGTCAAGCAGTTTCTGACCGGATTGCAGCAGACGATCGTCGCGAGCCTGAGCGGGATCGACGGGCGCGCCTTCCGGCGTGACGGATGGTCCCGGCCCGAAGGCGGCGGCGGAATCACGCAGGTGATCGAGGACGGGGTCGTATTCGAGCGCGCGGGCGTGAACTTCTCGCACGTCTCCGGCCCGAACCTGCCGCCCTCCGCCAGCGCTGGCCGCCCGGAACTCGCCGGCCGCTCGTTCCAGGCGCTGGGCGTCTCGCTGGTGCTCCATCCGCGCAACCCGTACGTCCCCACCGTGCACATGAACGTGCGTTTCTTCGTGGCGGAGAAGGACGGCGCCGCGGCGGTCTGGTGGTTCGGCGGCGGCATGGACCTCACGCCCTATTACCCGTTCGCCGAGGACGCCCGGCATTTCCACCGCGCCTGCCGCGACGCGCTCGCCCCCTACGGCGCCGATCGCTACCCGCGCTACAAGAAGTGGTGCGACGAATACTTTTTCCTCAAGCACCGTGCGGAACCACGCGGTGTCGGCGGCGTGTTCTTTGACGACCTCAACCTGCCCGATTTTGCGGCGAGCTTCGCGCTCGCCCGCAGCGTGGGAGTCCATTTCCTGCCGGCTTATCTCCCCATCCTCGAGCGCCGCAGGGGGCTCGCCTACGGCGATCGCGAGCGCGCGTTCCAGGCCTACCGCCGCGGCCGCTACGTCGAATTCAATCTGGTGTACGACCGCGGCACGCTGTTCGGGCTGCAGTCCGGCGGCCGCACCGAGGCGATCCTGATGTCGCTGCCGCCGCGGGTCGAGTGGCGCTACGATTGGAAACCCGAGCCGGGCAGCCCGGAGGAGAAGCTCTACACCGAATTTCTGATCGCGAGAGACTGGGCGGATTGACAATCAGTGTTAAGTGTTGAGTGCTTAGTGTTGAGTTAACACCAAGCTAGATAACTCAACATTCAACACTCAAAACTCAAAACTCGGCGCCGCAGGCGCCGCTAGAACCAGCTCTTCAGCGACTTCACCCGCGCGAGGATCCTCTGGCTAACGCCTTCGGTGCCCGCCGCGGCGACCTGGTGCTGGCGGGTGAGATGCGGGTTCTGCTTGAACGACTGGTAGCGGATGAGCGCGGTTTGGGCATGCTGCCGCAGCAGGTCCGGATTCACGGGCTTGTTAATGAAGCGGAAAATCTGCGCCTGGTTGATGAGCTCGATCACCAGCGCCGAGTCGGAGGCCTCGGTCAGCACGATGGCGAGGATCTCCG
>JBGQGU010000021.1:0-13341 GCA_041497655.1 Gammaproteobacteria bacterium | reverse complement strand
CGGCGCGAATTTGACCGCCAATGCCAGCGACCCCACCCACGGCGCCGATACCGTGGTCAACCAGACCTACGAGGAGTTGAATAACTTCACCAACTCCACCGCGGCCATCAACAGCGGCCAGGACGGCAAGTGGGACTTTGCATTAAAGGATAACGGTGCGCCAGCCAGCACCGCTTACTGCTTCCGCGTGGTCAAGTCTACCGGAACGGTGCTCGATACCTATATCGTCATCCCTGAAATCACCACCGCTTCAGCCGTGCCCACGCCCGGCAGCTTCAACGCGTTCGAGACCAGCACGGCGGCGGGGGCCATAACCGGACGCATCTACACCAAGCTGGTAGGCACGATTTTCAGCCTGGACGTAGTCGCCATCGCAAGCGGGGCGCAGCAAGCGGGCTTCACCGACGCAGTGATCGTCGAACTGCTCGGCAACAACACCCTCGGTGTGTCGCTCGATGCGCAGAACTGCCCGACCTCCTCTACGCTGGTGCAAACGGTGGCGCCCAATCCCACGATCACGGGCGGGCGCTCGACGGTCAACTTCGCGGCAGTGGCCAATTCCTGGCGCGACGTCCGGGTGCGGGTCAAGTGGCCGACCTCGTCGCCCACGGTGACGTGGTGCTCGACCGACAACTTCGCGATCCGCCCGACCAACCTCACGGTGACTTCCACCAACGCGACCAACAACGCCACGTCGGGCGCGCCGACGTTCAAGACCGGCGCGAACTTCAATCTTACAGCAGCCACCGTAAGCGGATACGGCGGCACGCCGACGATCGACAACACCAAGGTGGTTGGAAGCCCGAATGCTGGCACGATCGGGGGCACGTTCGCCGCGGCGGTGGCCGGGACGGCGACCGGCAACAGCTTTTTCTACAGCGAGGTCGGCAACTTCGGCCTCAATGCCAATGCCGTTTACGATTCCAGCTTCACCAGCGTCGATCAGCCGGGCGGCGACTGCACTGCCGACTTTTCCAACAGCCTCGTGGGCGGCAAGTACGGCTGCTCGTTCGGCAGCACCGCCGTTGCTCAGACTACCGGCGTGAGCGGCTTCGGGCGCTTTATTCCGGACAACTTCAATGTGACCTACAACACGCCGTCCTTAACCACTTCGTGTGCGGGGGGAACGTTTACCTATGTCGGCCAGGCCATCCCCTACACAACCGCGCCGCAGATGACGGTGATCGCACGCAGCGGCACGCTTAACGGCTTAACCAATACGACCACCACCAACTATGCCGGCGCGTACATGAAGCTTTCGAACGCCGCCGCCACCAGCCTGAACCAGGCACCCTACAACACGCAGCCAGGCCGCTACGCCCGCTTCGACGCTCTGGGCGGGGGGGCAACTCCGGCTCTAGATACCAGTGCGCTGCCGGCGACCACCGCGGACCCGACCATCGGGGTGTTCACCAACGGCGTGGGCGCGCTCACCTTTTCATCGGGGACCGGACTGGGATTTGTCCGCAGCACCACGACCCCCAACGCGCCGTTCAATGCCGATATCGCGCTGGCGCTCAACGTGATCGATACTGACGGTGTTGTCTTTGCCAGCAATCCGGCATCGTTCGGCGCGGCGTCCGCCGGCAACGGCATCGCGTTCAGTTCCGGCAAGGCCATGCGCTTCGGCCGGCTCGCCGTCCGGAATGCGAACGGCTCGCAGCTCGTGCCGCTGCCCGTCCAGATTGAAGCGCAGTACTGGAGCGGGGCGCCCACGAATGCTTTCATCACCAACACCCAGGACAGCTGCACCGCGATCGCGACCAATAACGCGGCGATGAGCAACTTCACCAACAACCTCTCCGCATGCGAGACCGCGAATACCGCGGTGAGCGCCTTCAGCAGCGGCCGCGGCACACTAACGCTCGCCGCGCCGGGCAGCGGCAACAACGGCAGCGTGGACCTGACGGTGAACCTCAGCTCCTCAACCAGCGGCACTACGTGCACGACCGTCGGCGGCGGCACGGTGCCTGCGGCGGGCGCGAACCGCGCCTACCTTCAAGGCAACTGGACCGGCGGCGCCTACAACGTAAATCCCTCTGCCCGGGCCACCTTCGGGGTTTTCAAGGGCGCCGAAGAGGTCATCTTTCAGCGCGAAAACTTCTGACGGATATGATTCGTTTGCACCACATAAATAGACGAGATGCCTCCGAGGACGGCGTCCCTCAGCGCAATAGCAGTACGTAGCCGGCAAGCCTGCTCGCGTCGCGACGGGACCAGTATCCGTAGCGGTCTGCGCGCGTGGCTGCTGGCGGCAGGCTGGGCGATAGTACTGATCGCCACCGGCGTGGCGTCGCTCGCGCCGGCGCAGGCCCAGATCGCTTTCCGCAGCGCCAGCTCGGCCACCCAGCCGGTCCCCACCTTCCGCGCCGCCAACTCGGCCGTCCAGGCGGCCGCACCGGCGCCGGCTTTCCAGGCAGCAGGAGGGGCAGTCGAAGGGACGGGGTCAGTCACGCCAGCGTGGCCGGCGCACGAAATAGACGATATCGCGCTTCTTTTCATCGAGAGCACTGGAGGTCAACCGGCAACGCTTTCGACCCCTGCAGGGTTCGCTGCGGTATTAAACAGCCCACAGGCAACGGGTGCAACGACGGCAGGAACACGAATTACCGTGTTCTGGGCGCGGGCGACATCGACGTCGATGGCCTCGCCGACCGTCGCCGACCCCGGCAATCACGTCTACGCGCGAATCCTCACCTACCGGGGAGTCTTCGCCAGCGGCGACCCGTGGGACGTCACCGGCGGCGGCGTCAAGGCGGCGGCCAGCACTTCCGTCACGGTGACCGGTGTCACGACCACCGTGGCAAACACGCTCATCGTTCAGGCCGTCGCGCGCGACAACGACTCGGCAGCGGCAGCATTCAGTGCGCAGACGAATGCGGGCCTGACGGGCATCGCCGAGCGATCCGACGCGGGCACGGCTATGAACAATGGTGGCGGCTTCGCGGTCTGGGATGGCGTCAAGGCGGCAGCGGGCGCGACGGGCAATACTACCGCGACCGTTACCAGCTCCATCAACGCGTTCCTGACGGTGGCGCTGCGCCCGGTGACCCAGGTGCTTACCATCACCAAGCCGGCCGGCACGGTGACGAACGACGTGATGATCTCGAGCTTCGGCTTCCGCACCAACCAGCCCGGCCTCTCGAGCGACATCGTGATCACTCCCCCGGCCGGCTGGACGCTCGTGAACCGACACGACAACCCGGACACGGGGGATGGGGCCACCGACAACGGGCTCGCGGTCTATCAGCGCGTGGCGGGAGCCGGCGAGCCTGCCAATTACACATGGGGGCTCACCTGCATTACAACCTGCGCCACCAACGGCTTCCAGGCGGCCGAGGGCGGAATCGTGAGCTTCTCGAACGTGAATACCACGACCCCCATTGACGTGGAGAACATGGTGGAGACGCTCGCTGGGGCGCAGACGACGTCGAGCGTCACTACGACGGTGGCCAACGCGATGGTGGTCACCTCGCACACCTGGGCCTCTGCCGGGACGTGGACACCGCCCACCGGGATGACGGAGGCGGTGGACGTGACTTCCGGCAGCCAGGCGACCGAGATGAGCTACGTCCTCCAGGCGGCCGCGGGGGCAACGGGCGGCAAGCAAGCGACCCCCTCAATCGACGACGACGTGGGGAACGCGCACATCCTCGCGCTCCGGCCGGCGATGCAGTCCTCCATCACCATCAACAAGCCGGCCGGCACGATCCTGAACGACGTGATGATCGCCTCGATCGGCTTCAGCCCGAACACCCTCGCGATCACCACCCCGCCCGCGGGGTGGACGCTCGTCAATCGCGTTGACAACACCAACGCGAACGCCAACTCGCTTGCGGTCTACCGGCTGGCGGCGGGGGCGGCCGAGCCCGCGAGCTACACGTGGACCTTTTCGGCCGCAGGTTACCTGGCGGGCGGCATCCTGACGTTCTCGGGCGTGGACACCACGACCCCGGTTGACGTCGAGAACGGCAATTGCACCCAGCAAGGCAGTTGCGCGACGGCGACACTGTCGCACGCGACGCCGAGCGTCACCACGACGGTGATCAATACGATGCTGGTCACCTCGTATACGTACAGCTCGGCTGGTACGTGGGCGCCCACCGGGATGACGGAGGCGGTTGACGTCCAGCACGGCAACCAGTCCCTCGGGGTCAATTACGTGCTGCAGGCGGCGGCCGGCGCGACCGGGAACAAGACCGCAAACGCGTCGACTCAGGCCGATGTCGGCAATGCCCACATTCTCGCGCTCAGGCCCGCCGGAAGCGTGCCCACGCCCGGCAGCTTCAATGCGTTCGAGACCAGCACGGCGGCGGGGGCCATCACGGGAGTGATCAAGACCAAGATCGCGGGCAGCGTGTTCAGCCTGGACGTGGTCGCGATCGCGAGCGGGACGCAGCAAGCAGGCTTCACCGACGCGGTGATCGTCGAGCTGCTCGGCAACAATACCCTCGGTGTGTCGCTCGACGCGCAGAACTGTCCGACCTCGTTCACCCTGGTGCAGACGGTAGCTCCGAATCCGACGATCACGGGAGGGCGCTCGACCGTGAGCTTTGCAGTGGTGCCAAATTCCTGGCGCGATTTGCGAGTGCGGGTGAGATGGCCGACGACATCGCCCACTGTGACGTGGTGCTCGACCGACAACTTTGCGATTCGCCCCAATACGCTCGCCAGTTTTGCCGTCACCGATAACGACTGGCAGACGGCGGGACTCGGGAGGACCCTGGATGATGTTACGTTCATCCTGCCGCCGCCCGGGGGGGCGGGCAAGGTCCACAAGGCCGGCCGGCCGTTGAGCGTGCGCGCGACCGCGGTCAATGCGGCCGGCACGCCGGCGACGACAACCAACTATACCGGCGCGCCGACCGCGACGTTCTCCACGTGCGGCAGCGCTGCCTGCACCGCGACCTTCGGCACGCTGACGCTCACCGCGACGTTCGTGGCGGGGCAGCTCACCTCCGACGTGGCGTCCTACAACAACGTCGGCTCGTTTGCGCTGCAGCTCGTGGACTCGACCTTCGCCAGCGTGGATGCAGCCGACACCACGGGTGACTGCTCGGCGTCCGGTCGCTACGTGTGCAGCACGACCACCAACGTGGGCCGCTTCGTGCCCGATCACTTCGCGGTCGCGCTCAACACCCCCGTTTTCAGCACCGCCTGCGGCACGAGCTTCACCTACGTCGGTCAGCGGTTCAACTACACGACGCAACCGGTGATCATCGTGACGGCGCGGGATTTCGCGAGCAATACGACAACGCTCTATGAGGTCGTTTGGTGGCGCATCACCAACGCGAATCTCACCGGCAAGGCCTACATTGCGGCGACCGGTACGCTCGACGTGAGCGGCCTGCCGGGCACGGATCCAGCGATCTTCGCGGTTGGCGCCGGAACGGGAACGCTCACCTTCAGCTCGGGTACGGGCATCTTCTTCGACCGCACCACGCCGGTGGTGCCGTTTGATGCGGAGATCAGCCTCGCGATCAATGTGATCGACGATGACGGGGTCGCATTCGCCACCAACCCCGCGCGCTTTGGGACGGCGACCGCCGGCAACGGCATCGCGTTCAACAACGCCAAGGAGATGCGCTTCGGGCAACTGGTGATCAGCAACGCCCACGGCTCCCAGCTGGTGCCTCTACAGCTGCGGATGGAAGTGCAATACTGGAACGGCACCGCGTTCGTCACCAACGCCGGCGACGGCTGCACGTCCTTGGCGGCCACCAACATCGAGATGGAGAATTTCACCCAGAACCTGGGCGCCTGCGAAACCAGCCTGACGGTGGGCGCGTTCAGCAACGGGCGCGCCACGGCGCAGCTGTCGGGGCCGGGCAGCTCCAATACCGGGAGCGTTTCCTTGATTCCCAGGCTCGATCTAAGCGTGAGCGGCACGCCCCAGACCTGTATTGCGGGTACATTGCAGCCGGTGGTCGGCGCCAATAAACCCTATTTGAAACCGAAATGGGACTCAACGGACGAGGGCTCTGACGGATTGATGTTCGACGACGATCCGGAGGCGCTCGCCAATTTCGGGACCTACCGGGGCGCGGGAGAGGTCATCTTCATCCGCGAAAACTTCTGATTTAAGCGTCCTCGCGTTGGCGCGGACCCATTCGCCGGAACCGCTGAACACTGCTGACTCGGGGGGAGCGCCAGGCAAACCTGTAGCGGCCGTACCGGAACGAGGAATGTGGTTAGATTTTGCCCCGATTGTCTTGTTTTTTTTGCAGATTTCGACTATCTTAGTGCTTGGGCTCAGCTACCAGGTATAGTGTCGACCCGGTGGTGGGGCACAATACGCTGGGGCGGCTGTGACCGATTGACCGCCAGGCAGCGGAGCAATAAGGCTCTAACAGGCAGCTTGCCCGGATGCGACGATATCAAACTGGGGTATTGCGCCGCGCGGGAAATCCGCAAACGCGTATCGCTCAGTTCAGACCAGTGGGTCGGGCGCGGGTGACCGGGGGATGACGGTGCTGGGTGCCCATCGACCTGCAGTACCGCTCAGCCCGACTGAAAGAAAGTCCAACTTCACTCCTCCGCAGAAACCGCGGCGGGTTTCGCGGCGGCGATCACGTGCGCGCTGCTCTTGATCACTCGCCGGGCAGTCCAGGCGTTGAGGGACAGAATGCGCCATCGTCCCGGCGTATTCCTCGCTTTCTTGACGCCGGACGAGGTATTCTTCGGCCCATCACCCGGTGGACTCGGATGCTGAAACTGCCCTCTCTTGGGGCCTTGAAAAACATGAGGTTCCTGGGTGCCATCCAGCGCACACCGGGTTGGTCGTGCATCAACCTGTGGCCGGACCGCGTGGACGTGTCGCACGTCGTGGCGGCTGGCAAGGCGCGGCCGGAGATCACGCTCTGCAATTCGTACCGCAAAGAGGGCGGCGATGCGGCGACGCTCGCCCGGCTGCGCAAGGAGTTGCAGCTCGACCGCTACCGCTGCACCACGCTCTTGAGGAACGGCGACTACCAGCTGGTGCAGGTGGACGCCCCCAACGTGCCGGCGCAGGAAGCGCGGAGCGCGGTGCGCTGGCGCATCAAGGACGTGATCGACTACCCGGTGGAAGCGGCCGCGGTCGATGCCTTGTTCATTCCACAGCCGGAGAAAGCGGCGGGACGCACCCCGCAGATGCTTGCGGTCGCGGCCCGGAACGAAGTGATCGCCGCGACCGTCAAGCCGTTCCACGATGCCGACATTCCGCTCGAGGCGATTGACATACCGGAACTCGCGCAGCGCAATTTCGCGCACTGCCTGGAAGCGGAAAGCCGCGGGTTGGCCCTGCTCGCGTTCGACGAGCAGTCAGCCTTGCTGACCTTCACCAGCGGCGGCGAGCTCTACCAGCACCGCCGCATTGACGTATCCATCGGGAGTCTTTCGAGCGCGTTTCCCGACCAGCGCAGCGCCCTCTACGACCGGCTGGTGCTGGAATTGCAGCGCTCGCTCGATCATTTCGACCGCCAGTTCCACCATGTGGCAGTGGCGAAAGTCGTGGTGACGCCGTTGCCCGGCGCGGAAGACCTGGGGGAGCACCTGGCCGCCAACCTGGACGTGCCGGTGGAGCTGCTCTACCTGTCCGAAATCATGGATTTTCCGCGCATCCCGGAACTGCACGAGCCGTTGCGGGCGGCGCAGTGCCTGCAGCTGATCGGCGGGGCGATGCGGGGGGAGGGGGCAGCATGATCCCGAGTTCAAAGTTCAACGTTCAAAGTTCAAGGTTCAAAGTTCAAGGTTCAAAGTTCGAACCCAGAACCCAGAACCCGGAACTCGAAACCCGGAACATTGTATGCCGACGCCGACGCGATAACGACGGCTTAACCATAGGACTGCCGGAGGCGTCGGCATGAGCCAGAACATCAATCTGCTCGGTCCCGCCTTCCGCAAGCGGCGGCGAGTGCTCACGCTCGTCACGGTGGTGCAATGCCTGGGAGTGATGCTGTTCGCTCTGCTCGGCTACCAGTTCTATCTTGAGCAGCAGGTGAATGGCCTTGTCACCGAGCTGCGCACCGCGGAGGAAATGCTCCGCTCCCAGCAGGGCTACGTGGATAAACTGAAGGGCAGGTCCGCTGCGCTCAAGCCGGACGCCCTACTGGATGCCGATATCGCGCGGCTGGAATCCGAGTTGAAGGTCGCGCGCGAAGCGATGGCGGCGCTGAGGGGCGGCGCGTTCGGCAACCAGCAGGGCTATGCCGAATACCTGCGCGCCTTCTCGCGGCAGTCCCTGAGCGGTCTGTGGCTCACCGGATTCAGCATCGCCGGCAGCGGCGAGCTGGAGATCCGGGGACGGGTATTGAGTCCGGATCTCCTGCCGAGCTATATTCAGCGGCTCAACCGGGAAGAGGTGCTCGCGGGCCGCAGCTTCGCGCGTCTGGAAATGAGCCGGCCCAAGCCGGAGCCCGTGGCGGACAAGGACAAGGCGGCGGGCAAGGCCCCGCTCGTGCCACGCCACCTTGAATTCAGCCTGTTTGCCATGGACGTTCCAGGGACGGAGAAGACGCCATGAGGGAGCAGTGGCAGAAGCTTGCGGCCCGGTTCGATGCGCTGCTGGTGAGGGAGCGCGTGCTGGTGCTGGTCGGGCTGGTCGTGGGCGTGGCGCTCATTTTCGACGCGCTGGCGCTGCAGCCGCTCGAGGCGCGCAAGAAGCGCCTGGAACGGCAGATCGTGGAGTCGCGCAACAACATCAAGGTCGCAGAAACCGTGCTGACGGCGCAGATCCCGATTACGGACCCCGACGACGTCAGGCGTTCGTACCGCAACGCGCTCCGCCAGCAGCTCGCCGAGATCGACCAGAGCATGCAGGGATTGCAGCGCGGGCTGGTGCCGCCCGAGCGCATGGCCAAACTGCTGGAAGAAATGCTCTCCCGCAGCCGCGGATTGCAGCTCCTCTCGCTGCGCACCCTGCCGGTAAAGATATTTGAGACCCCGGCCGCTGCGCTCGTCGGCAAGGCAGGCAACCAGACCGCGAAGCCGGCGCCGAAGGATCCGGAGCGCACCGTGTACCAGCACAGCTTCGAGATCACGCTCCAGGGCTCTTACTTCGAACTGCACGACTACCTCGCGCAGCTCGAGAAGCTGCCGTGGCAGATGTTCTGGGGCCGCATCAGCGTGCAAACCGAGCAATACCCCAGGCTGCGGGTCACGCTGACGGTGCAGACGCTGAGCCTGAACAAGGCGTGGCTCATCGTATGAAAGAACTGTTCCAAGTTCCAAGTTCCAAGTTCAAAGTTCAAGGTTCAAAATCCCGGAACCTGGAACCTGGAACCTGGAACCTGGAACACGCGGCGGCCGCGTGGGCGCTGGGCACCGTGCTGATCGCAGCGATGCTCTTGTTTCCCTTTGCGGTGTCTGCCCAAAAATTAGTCATTGACCCCACCCGCCCGCCGGTGGGCCTCGGCGCCGGCGCGGCCGAAACGGAAAGCGATACCGCGGGCGGCATCCGGCTGCAATCGGTTATGATCTCGCCAACGCAGAGCGCGGCGATCATCAACGGCGTGAGGGTGAGGCTCGGGGAGAAGTACGGCGATGCCGTTCTGGTCAGGGTGGCGGAGAGCGAAGTGGTGCTGAAAAGCGGCGGCGCGCAGCAGGTGCTCAAAATCCACCCGGGCGTGGAGAAGCGCGATATCGTGCCGGTGGCGTTGGCGGCTCCGGCTGCGGTGAAGAGCGCCCCGCGCAAGGCGAAGGCCAAGGCGCGGCGCGATGCGAAACCCGCTGCTGATGCCGACGCGCCGGTGCGTCAGGGAGCGCGACCATGACGCGCAAAATCCTGTTGCTGGCGATCGCCGTTGCCGCCGCGGCCGGCTGCGCCGAGCAATGGTCGCGGCGGGACGCGACCCGCGACCGCATCGGCAGCGAGATGGACGAGGCGGTGGCGAAACGCGCCAAGCCGGCTGCGCCCGAGACGGTGAGCCAGGCGCTGCTGCCGCCGCTGGTGGTGGAGATGCCCAGGGTGGAAGGCGGGCCGCTCGACCAGCGCTTCGATCTCAACGTCAACAACGCGCCGGCGAACCAGGTGTTCTTGGCGATCGTCTCCGGCACCCGCTACAGCATGATCGTGCACCCCGACGTGCGCGACACCATTTCGGTCAACCTCAAGGACATCACGGTGATCGAGGCGCTCGACACCATGCGCGACCTCTACGGCTACGAGTACCGGGTGCAGGGCAACCGCATTACGGTGCTGCCGATCACCCTGCAGACCCGTGTTTTCAAGGTCAATTACATCCAGGCGACCCGCACCGGGCGCAGCGACGTGCGGGTGAGTTCCGGCTCGATCACCGATGCGCCGTCGGCCCCGGGAACCGGCGCGCCGGGCGCGCCGACCAGCGCGGTCGGAGGCCAGCCGCAGCGCCTCACCGAAAGCTCGCGCGTCACGACCTCCTCGGACAGCAACTTCTGGGGCGATATCGTGAAGTCAATTACCGCCATCGTCGGCAGCAGCGAGGGCCGCAACGTGATCGTCAACTCGCAATCGGGCGTGATCGTCGTGCGCGCGCTGCCGGCCGAGCTGCGCTCGGTCGAATCGTTTCTCAAGGCGATGCAGCTGATCGTCGAGCGGCAGGTGATGCTCGAGGCGAAGATCATCGACGTCTCGCTGCGCGAGGGCTTCGAGGCCGGCATCAACTGGGCGGCATTCCGCAACCAATCCACCCGCGCTGCCGGCGGGGTCGTGCGGCCCGGCACCACCATCGGACCCACCGGTACCCCATTGCCGCTGTCCACGCCGACCGCGCTCCTGCCGGACGGCTCCATTGACCCCGCTTCCTCCTTCACCGCCACGCTCGGCGCGGCGGCTTCCCTGGCCACCGGGGCGGGAGCACCCGGCGCCGTCTTTGGCCTCGCGCTGCAGACCAACAACTTCGCGGCACTGCTGGCCTTTATCGAAACCCAGGGGTCCGTCAACGTGCTCTCCAGCCCGCGCGTGGCGACCCTCAACAACCAGAAAGCGGTGCTCAAAGTCGGCCAGGACGACTTCTTCGTCACCAACGTCTCCACCACCTCGACCACCAGCGGCACCAGTACCACGATCTCGCCGACGATCACCGTGCAGCCGTTCTTCTCAGGCATCGCGCTCGACGTGACGCCGCAGATTGACGACAACAACAACATCATCCTGCACGTCCACCCGCAGGTGAGCGTGGTGGTGGAACAGCGCAAGGTGGTGGACCTCGGCACGCTCGGCGTTTTCACGCTGCCGCTCGCCTCCAGCAGCGTCAACGAAACCGACACCATCGTGCGCGTGCAGGACGGCAACATCGTGGCGATCGGGGGGCTGATGAAGCAGGAGTCCGTGCGTGCCGGTTCCCAGGTTCCGGGATTAGGCGACATACCGGGCCTTGGCCTGCTCTTCCAGCAACGCAACACGCGCACCACCAAGAGCGAGGTCGTGATCCTGCTGAAACCCACGATCGTTCACAGTGACAGCAACTGGCAGCAGGATCTTACCGACACGCGCGAGCGTCTCCGCGCGCTGGAGTCCAGGCCGTCCCCGCAGCCGCCGCAATGACGGTGTTCAAGGTTTAAAGTTCATAGTTCAAGGTTTAGAATTGCCAGTTCAGGAAGCCGGAACCCTGAACTCTGACCCCTCGAACCTCGAGCCCGGATCCGGGATCCCGGAACCCGAAACTCGAAACTCGGAACATGTATAGAACCCATTTCGGGCTCCGCGAAATGCCGTTCGGGATCACGCCCGATACCAGCTTCGCCTATGCCTGCAAGAGCCACCAGGAGGCGCTCAACACGCTGCTGGTGGCGGTCAAGAACGGCGAAGGCTTCCTCAAGATCACGGGCGAGGTCGGCACCGGCAAGACGCTGCTGTGCCGCAGGTTCCTGGCGGCCATCGATCAAAACCACGTGTCGGCTTACATCCCCAATCCGTACCTCGAGCCGCGCACGCTGCTGTTCGCGCTCGCCGCGGAGTTGCGCCTGGCGTTGCCGCGGGACGCCGACCAGCATCACCTGCTGAAGGAACTCTCGCGCGGGTTGCTCAACTTCGCCCGCCAGGGCAAGACCGTGGTGCTGTGCCTGGACGAAGCGCAGGCGATGCCGATCGAGACTCTGGAGGCGCTGCGGCTGCTCACCAATCTCGAGACCGAGAAGCGCAAGCTCCTGCAGGTGATCCTGTTCGGCCAGCCCGAGCTCGACCAGAAGCTCGAAGGCGAATCGGTGCGCCAGCTGAAGCAGCGCATCACCTTTCAGTACCGTCTGACGGCGTTGCGGCGCGAGGAGGTCGACCAGTACCTGGCCCACCGGCTGCGCGTCGCGGGCTTCCGCGGCGACCGCCTCTTCACCCCGTTGGCGGCGCGTCTCGTGCATCGCTGGAGCGGCGGTGTGCCGCGCCTGATCAACATCATCGCGCACAAAGCGATGCTGCTCGCCTTCGGGGAAGGCGCGCAGCGGGTGCGGCCGGCGCACGTGCGCCAGGCAGTCGCGGATACACCCGCCGCGCAGCAACACCGGCCGTGGCGGTGGTTCGGGTTTGCCTTGCTGTTGTTGTCGGCCGGAAGCATCGGCTGGGTGCTGCTGTCATGAGCGTCATCAACCAGGTCCTGCTCAACCTGGAGAGGCGGCGCGCCAGCGCGGCCGAGCGCGGGGTGCTGCCCAGCCACGTGCAGGTGCTGCCCGAAAACGGGCCCGC
Organism: Gammaproteobacteria bacterium; assembly: GCA_041497655.1. Classification (GTDB taxonomy): domain Bacteria; phylum Pseudomonadota; class Gammaproteobacteria; order Burkholderiales; family SG8-41; genus SG8-41. The sequence goes on along the minus strand of JBGQGU010000021.1, from coordinate 707 downwards.
GCCCTATTGGGGGTGGGTCGCGGCGGGCGTCGTCGTCGCGGTTGCGGCGGTGGCGGCCTGGATGGCGCTCACTGCGACCGACGCGGAGCCGACACGCCCGCCTGCGCCGCGGTCCGGCACCGAGGGCGTCATCGAAAGAGTGGTCACCGCCTCCGCGGGCGTGAGCCCCACGACACGGCCCGACGCGCGTGGCGACGTGTATTTACAGGAACTCCGGGCATTCCGCCTGAGCCTCGAGCTGTCCAACCCACCGGCCGAGCCTGCACCGCGCCGTGACGCGGAGGCGCCGCAAGCGGCGGCAGGAGGTGGAGAGCCGTTGCGGTCGGGGCGATTGATCGGCAGTATGGGCGCGGAATCCGCCATGGACGCAACGCCAGCCGGCATGGCCGCGCCAGCGCAGAGCGAGGCGGGCAAGCGCGCCTTCGGTGCGCCCGCAAAACCTGCGGCAGACGCCGCCACCAGGCCCGAGATCAGGAAGGAGATGCGGGAACCCACGGCGCGCGACCTCGCGGAGAACGAGTACCGCAAGGCAGTTGCTTTACTGAACCAGGGGCGCCTGGCCGAAGCCGAAGTAGGCTTCCAGGCGGTATTGAGCCTGTATCCGGAGCATCAGCAGGCTCGCCAGGGGCTGATCGGGCTGCTCCTGCAGGGCAGGAAGCTCGAGGAAGCCGAGCGCGTGCTGGAGGAGGGCGTCAAGCTCTCACCGG
>JBGQGU010000020.1:0-13915 GCA_041497655.1 Gammaproteobacteria bacterium | reverse complement strand
GGCGTGGACACCAGGCCGGATATCACGCGCTGGCTGGGGGACAATGATCTCACCGGTGACGAAGGCGCGCTGCTCATGCGACGCATGATCGAGTCCTCGGGCCGCTCGCGCGGCTTCATCAACGGTCATGCCGCCACCCTTGCACAGCTGCGGGAGCTGGGCGAGCGCCTGGTGGATATACATGGCCAGCATCAGCACCAGTCGCTCGGGCGCGCGGCGGCTCAGCGCGAGCTGCTCGATGCCTACGGCGGCCTCGCGGACGCCGCCGGGAAGGTCGCGGAGCTTCACGGCGCGTGGCAGCGGCGCCGCGAGAGCTGCATCGCGTTCGAGACCCATGCCGCGGCATTCGCTGCCGAGCGCGAGCAGCTCGAATGGCAGGCGCGCGAGATCGAAGGTCTCAAGTTCAACGGGGACGAGTGGCCGAAGCTGACGGCCGAGCATTCGCGCCTGGCCCATGCGGCGAGCCTGATCGAGGCGGCGCAGCTCGCGATCGAAGCTCTTTCCGAGGGTGATCGCTCCAGCCTCGCGCAACTCAACGCCGTCCTCAACAGGCTGAATGGCCTGCTCGAATACGACTCCCGGCTCAAGGAAATCCTCGATCTGCTCGAGCCGGCGCGGGTACAGCTCCAGGAAGCCGCTTACGCGCTGCGCCATTACGGCGAGCGCCTCGACCTCGATCCCCAGCGGCTGCGCGAGGTCGAGGGGCGGATCGACGCCATACACACAGCGGCGCGCAAGTACCGGGTACCGCCCGCGGAGCTGCCGGAGAAGCTGGAGGCCGCCAAGGCGCGGCTACTGGAGCTCGGCGAGGGCGGCAACGCGGAGGCGCTGCGCAAACTGGAGGAAGAGGCGCACGCGGCCGGTATGGCTGAAGCGAGGAACCTATCGGCCGGAAGAAAGAAGGCGGCGAAGAAACTGTCGGAACAGGTCACCGCCGCCATGCAGGAGCTGGCGATGACCGGAGGCCAGTTTGAGGCGGGACTTCGTGCGGCGACGGAGCTCACCGCATACGGGTTGGAGAACGTCGAGTTCCTGGTTTCCTCCCATAAGGGCATGGCGTTGCAGCCGCTGGCGAAAGTGGCCTCGGGCGGCGAGCTGTCGCGCCTGTCGCTCGCAGTGCAGACGGTGGCGAGCCGGGTGGCTCAGGTGCCGACACTGATCTTCGACGAAGTGGACGCCGGCATCGGCGGGCGCGCGGCGGAGATCGTGGGCAGGATGCTGAAGCAGCTCGGAGGCAGGCACCAGGTCATGTGCATTACCCATCTGCCCCAGGTCGCGGCAGCGGCCGATCAGCAATGGCAGGTGATCAAGACCACCGCGAACGGCAAGGTGCTCTCCCGGGTGACGGTGCTGGACAGGAGCCAGCGCGTGGACGAGATCGCGCGCATGCTGGGCGGAGTGAAGATCACCGAAACGACGCGCAAGCATGCCGCGGAGATGCTCGGAGTGAAGCTTTGACCGCGGAGGACGCCGAGGACACGGAGGAAGAACCAGTCGAATCACGAATCACCAATCACGATTCACGCATTTCAGATTGAGGCAATGACGATGACTATCCCGGCTTCCGCAATCAAGGCACTTGTGTTTGACGTCTTTGGCACCGTCGTGGACTGGCACGGCTCGGTCGCGCGCGAGGTGCGCGAGCTGGTGCGCGTCAAGGGGCTGCGCGTCAACGCGGCGAAGTTCGCCAAGGCCTGGCGCGCCGGCTACCGGCCGGCGATGGACCGAGTGCGGCGCGGCGAGGCGCCGTTCGAGAAGATCGATGTCATCCACCGGGCGATCCTGGAGGACGTGCTGCAGCAGTTCAAGATCGCCACGCTCACCGAGGCAGAGAAGGCGCATCTCAATCTGGCGTGGCACCGTCTCAGGCCCTGGCCTGACGCGGTGCGTGGCCTCAAGCGGCTCAAGTCGAAATTCGTCGTTGCGACGCTTTCCAACGGCAACACGGGGTTGCTCGTGGACATGGCGAAGCACGGCGGACTGGCATGGGACTGCGTTTTTTCCTCGGATACCTTCAGGCATTTCAAGCCTGATCCAGAGATGTATCTCGGCGCTGCGGACCGGCTGAACGTCGGGCCGGAGGAAGTGATGATGGTCGCGTCCCACAAGTCCGACTTGCGCGCGGCGGCGCAGTGCGGGCTGAAAACTGCCTTCGTCAAACGCCCGCTCGAGCACGGCCGCGGCGGCACTCCCGACCTCAAGTCTGAGCCGGAATTCACCGTCAATGCGGAGAGCTTTCTCGATCTCGCGGATCAGCTCGGCTGCTGAGCGAGGTAACCGCCAAGAAACCAGGAAAGGCAAGACAGGAATTGAACCGCCAAGACGCCGAGAGAACCAATATCTTTGACCACAAAGGACACGAAGGACACGAAGGAATAACAAAGAGTCGAATCACGACATCCCCTCCTGCCGGAGGAGGGTGGCGCGCAGCGCCGGGGTGGTGGGAGACGAATCACGACTCACGGCAGTTTGGAACCGCCAAGCTCGCCAAGAGAACAATTCTACTTACAACTCACTATTCACAATCACCAGGAGTCCCGTGATGCTTCATAGAAGACAATTTCTCCCGTGCTCGGTAGCCGGCCTCATATTAGCCGGCGCGTGGGCTGCCGCGCCGGCTCAGGAGTACCCGGCGAAGCCCATCACGTTTTTCGTGCCGTTCGCGGCCGGCAGCGCGACCGACACGCTCGCCCGCTCGCTCGGGCAAGGGGTCACTGCCGAGACCAGGCAGAACGTCATCATCGACAACCGGCCGGGCGCGAGCGGCTTTATCGCTGCCCAGGCGGTCGCGAAGGCAGCACCCGACGGCTACACGGTCCTCATCGCGACCAACACGACGCATGCCGCGAACGAGCACCTGTTCAAGAAGATTCCCTATGACCCGGTCAAGGACTTCACGCCCATCACCGCGCTCGCGCGCGGCGGCCAGGTCATGGTCGTGAATCCCCGCGTGCCGGTGAAGACCGTCAAGGAGTTCATCGCGCTCGCCAAGCGGCAGCCGGGGAAGCTCACCTTCGGCAGCGGCAGCTCCTCGAGCCGGGTTGCCAGTGAGCTATTCCAGCAGATGGCGGGGCTGCAGCTGGTGCACGTTCCCTACAAGAGCAATCCAATGGCGGTTACGGACCTCGTCGGCGGGCACATCGACATGATGATCACCGACGTCGTCACCGGGCTGCCGCAGGTCCAGGCCGGGAAGCTGCGGGCGCTTGGCGTCAGCAGCCCAAAGCGTCTGCCCAATGTGCCTGAGCTGCCGACGATAGCGGAGGCCGGCGTGAAGGGCTACGAGCTGACCTTCTGGTTCGCGGCGTATCTGCCGGCGAAGGCGCAGCCCGCCGTCGTCGAACGCCTGCGGGAACTGTTCATCAACGCCACCCGGAGCCCCTCCGCACAATCCTTTTTCAAGACCACCGGCATCGAGCCGTGGACGACCCCCTCCGCGGAACTCGCCAGGTTCCAGGCATCGGAGTCGACGAAGTGGGCGAAGGTGATCAAGGCGGCGGGGATTGAGCCCGAATAGAATAGCTGCCGATGAATCCCGTTCCAATGTCCGACTTCCAGGCGTGTCGCGGACTATCGATCCTGAGGAGTTTGCGGAGATCATTGGAACGGGATGAACGCCGATAGATACCGATGAAATCAAGAACAAGAACAGCAGCAGGACTTACCCAGCCCTCCCCTGCTTGTACGCCGAGTAAAAGAGGTCGAAGACTTTCATTGCTTCCAGAGCCAACTTATCGTCACTCCGTGCCTTCGCCTGGATTCCTCTGAGTAACGTTTCGAGACCTTTGGCGTCTGCAACCGGAATGCCGCCTACATCGAGAAAATGGATGGCGTGGCCGATCGACGCAAGCGCCTCGTCGTTATCAAGGCCAAAACTGGTCAGGAGCACCTCAAACGTCACGCGGCCTTCAATGTGCGTGAACTCAGCTCCATCGAAATCGAATCCGATTGAGCCTTTAGGGCGGTCGCGCGGGCGATCAATCCATAAGAACCCCGCGTTTCTGTCTATGAAGCGTTTGATGAGCCAGATACTCGCTAGGCGGTCTACCCATAGATTCTTGCGCGTTGCCCACGTGCGATCGCGATATTTTTTCGGGTCAAGCCGGCGCACCTTCGCCTTTGAGGGATGCGGCTCGCCTTCAGAAAACAGTCTTTGCGCTTCGCGCTCGAGGACTGACATTGCCTCTTTGGACTGTAATTGTGCGTGCCCAGGATAGAAATCGATCCCGACCAGTTCCTCGAACGCTCGGCGCAGACGCTGAACAAGCGTGTCCGCCTTGCGCTTTCCGAGCCGCTGCAGGGAGACCTTTGCGGCGCTGATTCGATTGACGAGCGCTCCGTATTCCCTGCTGCGGTCAAACAGCGTGCGGACGTGCTCGAGCTGCGCGGCGGTCTTGATATTCAATTCCACGGTCATCGCAAATCCGCCCGCGGCTTTGACCTCCGACTCCGCTGCGGCCAGAGCTGCGGCGCGGGGAGCCTCTGCCGGCAATAGATAGACGCCATCACGCAAGACTCCGCACCCCGTATTCTTCAGCGCCCGCCATACCCGCATGCGTAGGGTCGAGTTTCCGGTCGGCAGGCTGGTGAGTAGCGCCAGAAACGCAGTCATATAGATATATCAATACAGTGACTTGGCGACTCGGCGTCGATCTCAGCCAGGGGGTCGAGAGGCGCCTCGTCAAGGGCGGAGAGGTCAGGGCCCATATTGTGTGTTGACATTATCACATATCTGTAATATAGTTTACGCAAATCGGGTCTAAAGCAGGCACCCGGTATACCCAAGGCATTTCGCCCAAGTTCTGCAACGTCCGCGCTCGCAGGAGCACGGGGTATTGGGGCGAAATGCGTCATCCCTCGAACAACTGTTCCCTTCAGTGTAGGCGCCCGGCCGCCAAACGGCGGCTGAATCGCCTAGCCGGGTCATCGGCAGACACCCGGTCCGCCAAGACAATTCCGTCTCAAGTGCTGCTCCTATCCAACCGGAAAGGAGTGTGCTCATGAGTAATCGAATCATCATTGCTTGTATTGGGTGGATCGCGATCTTTGCGGCGATGGAAATGACGGGTTGCAGCCAGGAAAAGATGTCGGTTCAACGCCCGGCGGCAGTCCGTCCCGGCGGCAGCGATGTCCTGCGCGACAGCTACCGCATCCGGAGGGATGCGGCACGAAACCGGATCTGGCTGCTGGGTCTCGACGACGTGCGCGTCTACGATGCCGGGAGCAAGCGGCTGATCACGAAGATCGCGTTGCCGGGTTGGTCGGTTGCCCGGTTCGCCTGCGATCCCGACATGGTCCTCGATGGCTCGGGGTCGGCGATCATATCCAGCAACGTGCAAGCACGGTTATGGCGGATCGATGCGGACAGTTTCGAAGTGAAGGAGCATGAAATCAGCCTGCATGGAAGAGAGCTGTGGGATATCGGATTTGGTGCTCTAGCATTCGCTGCGGACGGGACTCTGTATGCGTTGACTTCCTCGGCGGGCTCGTTGTGGAAAATCGACGTCGCCAAAGCAAGTGCCGTTATGATCGACCCCGATAATCCCCCCTCGAAAGCGTGCGCCTTTACGGCACAATTTCTGAACGACTTTGAAAGGAGTCAGAAACCATGGACGCGTTGATCACCACATCCCATCTGAAATCTGAATTGGCGAGCGCGCAACCGCCGTTGCTCATCGACGTTCGCCGGTCTCCTGCGTTCCGCGCCGCGCCCGACATGGCCGCCGGCGCGCTGCGGCGCGATCCGGCAGTCGTCCCGTCATGGGCGAAGGAGCTGCCGCGCGCGAGCAGCGTCGTCGTTTACTGCGTGCACGGCCATGAAGTCAGCCAGGGCACGGCGAAAGCGTTGAGAGAACTCGGCTTCGCCGCGCGTTACCTGGAGGGCGGTTTGGAGGAAGGCTGGAAGGCGAGCGGCGGCGAACTGATCAGCAAGCCTAAAGAAGCCTCCACCTGCTGGGTCACGCGCGAGCGCCCGAAGATAGACCGCATCGCCTGCCCGTGGCTCATCGTGCGCTTCATCGATCCCGAAGCGGAATTCCTCTACGTGCCGTCCAAGGAGGTGCTGCGGGCAGCACAGGAGAAAGCAGCGATTCCCTATGACATCCCGAACGTGCATTTCTCGCACGACGGCGAGTTGTGCAGCTTCGATGCGTTCCTGAGGACGTACCGGCTGACCGGGGACCCCGCGTTGACTCAACTCGCGATCATCGTGCGCGGCGCCGACACGGCGCGCCTGGAACTGGCGCCGCAGGCAGCGGGGCTGCTCGCGGTTTCACTGGGCCTGTCCCGGAATTTCAAGGACGACCACGAGATGCTCAGGCACGGGATGGTGGTGTACGACGCGCTCTACGCCTGGTGCAAGGAAGGGCGGGACGAGACGCACACGTGGAATCCCGCTGCTTACCGTTGAACTCTGTCCACATTCTCGCTCGTTGAAAGGAGGCCACAATGAATTACGAGGCTGCAGATTTCAAGCGCCGCTTGAAAGATCTCGCGGGGGCTTTCCTGAAGCTCGGTGCCATGAGCTACGGAGGTCCCGCCATCATGGGGATCATGCAAAGCGAGATCCAGGAAAAGCGTGGATGGCTATCGAAGGAGCGCTTTCTCGAGGGACTTGCTCTGGTGAACATGCTGCCCGGTGCTGCCGCAACGCAACTCGGCATATTCATCGGCTATCAGCGCGCCGGCTGGCGCGGCGGCATGCTCGCGGGGCTGTGCTTCATCCTCCCGGCATTCTTCATCATGTTGGCGCTCACGTTGCTCTATTCGACCTACGGTGCGCTGCCCTTCGTGCGCGACGCTTTCTACGGGCTCGGTCCGGTTGTGCTGGGTATCTTTATGGTCGCGGTCTACCGGCTTGGCAAGGCGGCATTGAAGGGCGCAAGCCAGGTTGCGATTGCTGTCAACGCCGTCCTTCTCGTCGCCTTTACGCCGTTGGGCATTGTCAGCACGCTGCTGCTGTCAGGGTGTGTGGGCGTTGCCCTTTACCACTCCCGCGCGTGGGGCTTGCGCGCGGCGCTGGTCGTGGCGTTCCTCACGGGTGCTTACCACTGGGCGGGGCTATCGCCGACGGCGCTGGGAACGTCCGCGGGTACCCTCGGCCACGCCGGCTCGCTCGCGCCGGACCTCTGGGATATTGGTGCGTTCTTCTTCAAAGTCGGTGCTTTTGCCTTTGGAGGTGGCATCACCGTGCTTGCCTTTGTACAGGATCAGATCGTCAATCAACTTCAGTGGCTGACGCCGCGGGAATTCCTCGACGGCTTCGCACTGGGACAGCTGACTCCTGGGCCTATCCTGATGCTGGCCGCATATGTCGGATACAAGCTCCATGGATTCGCAGGCGCCGTGGTTGGCGGGGTGGCCATTTTCGCGCCCGCCTTCATTATGATGTTGTTGGTTGTGCCGATCATGAACCGTGTGAGGGAACTCGCCTGGCTCAAGGCTGCGATGAGAGCGATCAGCGCTGCCGTCATCGGCGTAATCTGCGTGTCGTTGGTGCAGATGGCGCCGCACGCGGCCCCTGACGCTTTCACCGCCATTTTGACGCTGCTGACAGTGGCTGGCATGTTGAGTTGGAATTTGGGGCCTTTGCCTTTCATGCTAGGCGGTGCACTCGCTGGCGCTGGCAGCCGCATGAATCCACTCCAGCGACTCAAGGAACTCGTATGACGCCGGCAAGAGCCCGTCTTGAATAGTAGAAACACGAATGACATGACTTTCCTGGAGTGAGCCATGCGCTATGAAATCAAGCCGCTTGCTTGCGAGCCCACAAAGCTGAAGGGGCTGTCAGAGAGGCTGATCGTCAGCCATTACGAAAACAACTACGGCGGCGCGGTCAAGCGGCTCAACGCGATCTGCGATCAGCTTGCCGGTTTGGACCCGGCGAGCGCGCCGGTGTTCGTGTTGAACGGACTCAAGCGCGAGCAGCTGATCGCGATGAACTCCATGATCCTGCACGAGCTTTACTTCGATGGTCTGGGCGCCGGCGGTGATCCGGGAGGCGCCCTGTCAGATGCGATCAAGCGGGATTTCGGCAGTTTCGAGCGCTGGCGCAGCGAATTCGTTGCCATGGGCAAAGCGCTCGGCGGCGGATCGGGCTGGGTGCTGCTGACCTATTCCCACCGTGACGGACAGTTCGTCAATCAGTGGGCGGCCGATCATACGCATGTCGTGGCGGGCGCAACGCCGATCCTCGCCCTCGACATGTACGAGCATTCGTATCACATGGACTACGGCGCGAGGGCCGCTGCCTATGTGGACGCCTTCATGGAAAACATCAACTGGACGAACGCGGCGAAGCTCCACGGGCGGTGCGTCAACAAATAACCGAAACGAGACGCGAAACTGTAGAGAGCCGGGCGCGGAGTCTTTTTCTAACTAGCGAGATTCGCGGATCGTGAAAATCACCCCGACCCATTTTTCGTTTCGGGCGTCGGTCGTCGATCGGGTGGGTAGACGGCATTTTCTGCTTTACCATTCAATGAACAGCAAAAGTCCGTTTGACTCGTGCAGATTCAAATAGCCGGCTTATTGCGTCGATCGGGACACACGGGTCGCGATTCACATGCGGTATCTCGTTCAAATTCAGTTGAACCTTACGTAGATCGTCGTGGTAGGACAGTTCGATGCCGCAATGAAATTCCAGATCATTCAGGGTGCCGGTCATACTACGATTCGTCAAGCGGGCGAGAGGCTCGAATTCAACAGCGGCACTTTCCGACCGCACGATCTCTTCCGGCAATCGCAGGTCATTAAGCACGTCGCCTACTGCACTAGCGAAGTTTGCGCGAAACTCCCGGCGCGGTGCCAGCGAAAACACGACTGTGAGATATGTGCGTTCGTTCAGAGCTATTACCAAGTCTCGACGGTCGATCCGGCAGACTTTTGCTGCCCACGAGCCAAGTGACACGCCGTGGATCAGCGGCTCCGAAACTTGCGAAGGTGGACGGCCCGCATGTCCCAGGCGCTGCCACAGTCTTTGGGTGCACATGATGCGGGCCACTTGTACTTGCCTTTCATTGCTCGGGCATACGATAAGTGCCGTCTAACGTCTTGGTGAACGGCGGGCCATTAGGGACGATTGATGAACCACTGCGTCAACGGCCCGTCCGTTCCACTAGAGTTAGGCATTTCCTCAGCAGCAATACCTTGTCCGCGGCTCGCTTACGGCCGTGACAGGCTTGTAAGCGTACCTTACGGTTCCTTCCCGATGTCCACTGCTAGGTATGTCAATGGCGTCGTACCTCTGTTCTCGGCCCAGTGAGCGACAACCTTGCCTTCCGCCTGCGCCTGGCCCTCGTGGAGTTCCACGCACTTGCCATCGGGCGAGCAGGCGGTAAGCGTGCCGCGAAGGATGTACAGAATCACCGGAAGAGTCTGGTGGTTGTGAAGTAGGCCGTTGCCACCGGGTTCGTAGTTGAACACCCGCGCCCGGAGGTGGCGGCCTTGAAGCTCCGGGATCTGCGCACCGACTTCGAGCGAAGCGATAGTTTTTATTGTTTGGCCCTTCTTTTGGGCCGGGGGCGCCTGCTGCGCGTTCAGGGCCTGGCTCCCGATCATAGCCAGCGCGATGCCCGTGGCCAACGCTACAGCGAGCATGCCCACCGTCTGCTTCACGGACGCCGCCTTCCTGGTTGTTGTCTGTGAAATCTGCTTCACCGTTTGTTCCCTCCTGTTCCATAGATTGAGTCGGGCCGACATTCCACGGTTATCTTTACGCCGCTGATAAGCAAGACCTATAACTTCCTTTCTCGCCGCAACGCCAAATGCCTGACTTCAATTAGTTGACTGGTTGGTCGACACGACTGACGGTCGATTTTTCCAGTGTGCTTGGCGGTTCAATTTTGTTCCTGATTTCTTGGCGTTCTTGGCGCGCTTGGCGGTGAGAACTGAGGGATGAGGGCGGAGGGACGAGGGATGAGGGTTTAACCCGTCACTCGTCACCCGTCACTCGTCACTGCTTCATGAGGCCGATCCGTCGCAGGATCTCCGTGTGGAGCTTGTACTCCCGCCACAGGTCCGCGCGTAGCTGAACGCCGGGACGGTAGTCCACGTCAACGCCGCGCAGTTCCATGGCAGCAGCGAACGCCGGGTCTTCCATCGCTGCTTTCGCCGCGTCGTGCACGTACTGGATCACCGGTGCGGACGTGCCCCTCGGAGCCACCAGCAGGAACCACACGCCGTTCGCGACGTTCCAGCCCAGCCTATCTCATGTAGTAACGGAACAGCAGCCACGAGACGTAGCCGATCAGGACTATGAGGATCGGCAGCACGATGAAAAACGTCCTGCGGGCGCCGGCGATGAGCGTGGCGCTCCTGGCCTGGATTTCCTCGGCACGGTCCTGAATGCGCTCCGCGCGCTCGGCCTGTTTCCTGACCAGACCGAACTGCTCGCGCTGCAGCGCCAGCGCTTCGGCCTGCCGCTCGAGCTGAATCTTCTGGTTGTCGCGGATCTCTTCCAGAACGCGGATGAGCCGCTGGAGCTCGGGATCATTCATCGGCGGCCTTGACAGCGTGAGCGGTGATCTGTGATCCGTGACGGGTCACCCATTCCCAATCACCTTTCCTTCTTGTCACCCATCAATTGATGGTGGCGCTGCTGCTGGTCGGTCAGCTTCTTCTCCAGGAGCGCGTCCCTGATCCTTTGCTCGACGTTTTCCGGCACGGAATCCGTGTAGAGCTTGCTGTCGTCGACCTTGTACTGCGCCATCGTTTCTTCGTCCGCGACCTTGCGCTCCCGCGCCCGCATTCTCATCTCCTCGATCCACACCCGGAAAGGCCTGGTGAGCCAGACGAGAATCTTCCAGAGGATGATCAACCCGATCACGATAAGCGCCATCGTGACCCACGTCCAGGCTGACTTGCACGCCGGCGCCGACAGCGGAGCGCTCAGGCACGACGAAACGTGTGCCCACCCTGCGTCGAACTGCCTCGTTATCTGCTTGAGGATTTCCACGTGAACCGGTTCGGCGTCGAGGAACTCCTCCCCGAGCCCAGCTACTAGGAGTTTGTCGGACTTAGGTCCGACAAACTCCTAGTAGCCTGTCGGACACCTAAGTCCGACAGGCTGCTAGAGGTCAGGCGGCGATGCCGGGTCGCGCTGCGTCTCGTACGGCAGCGGATTCGCAGATCCACTGAGCGATCGTCGTGGCGTTCTGCTGGGACAGTTTCAGCGAAGAGAGCTTCGCTTGCGGCATGAGTTCTCGCAATACCTGCGCGCATGAAGCCGTATGTAATGCATCGTCACCCGGCATGATGAACGCTGGCACGTTGATCGCGGTCAGTTGTTCTCCGGTTGCGCCGGAAGGCAGGGTGTCGCCGAAGAGGTTGTCACGGCATTGCGCGACGACTTGCAGATAGTGGTCGGGATCCTGGCGAACGAACGACTCCGCGAACCGGCTGTCCGAGGCGATTACAGAGGACCATGGCCCAGCTTCCGGATCGCTCCAGAAGAATCCGGACTGCCTCGCGCGCTCGGCCACTCCCTCGAGCCCATGTTCCCGCGCAAACGCAATATGGCGGTCGCAGTTGGCGCGGCCCCTATTCAGCCAGTGGAACCCGCCGACCGGCCAGTGCAGCAGTAGCGCACGGCAGCGTTCGGGGAAATGGGCGCCCAGCGCAAGCGCAACCGAGCAACCAATGCAACCGCCCAAAAGGACCGCATCTTTGATTTCAAGATGGTCGAGCAATCCCTTGGCGTGCTGCGCGAACAATGACCAGGTGAGCGGCTCGATGCGTCCTCCCGACCCGCCCGTTTCGCGCCGGTCGTAGACGATAAGCCGAAAATCGGCGACCAACGCATCCAGAGGGCGATACCCCCGCCACACGCGGTCAGCCCACCTGCGTGAGATCGGGTCGTCGAATCCCACGGGCGCCAACAGCAGCAGGGGCGGTCCGTCGCCGCGCACCTCGTAGTGAGTCTTGATCCCCTCAATATTGGCAAATGGCATTGCCGTCCCACGGACTCGGCGACCGGCCTACGCTGGCGATGCTATCACACCTGCCGGACATCGCTGCGTCATCGTGCAACATTTTCTCACCCGGCCATGTCCGCCGGCACGGCTCCGGTGCGGATCCACAACAGTATCGCCTTGATTGTCTTGGCTTCCATCCCGAGGTAGCCGTGCTCGGTGAACGCCGTGCACGGCTGCCCGTGGCGGTCGCCGACGCCGGTCACGTGGTCCGATTCCTGTAGGGGCACTTATCCCTGATGCAGTCGGCGTAGAGGTGCAGCGAATGGTCGTGGATCTTGTAGCCGCGGTCCTTGGCGATTCTTTCCTGCCGCTTCTCGATCTCGGCGTCGAAGAACTCCTCCACGTGCCCGCATTGCATGCACACCAGATGATCGTGATGCCCGCCCCGGTTGAGCTCGAACACCGCCTTGCCGGTCTCGAAGTGGTGGCGGATGAGGAGCCCCGCCTGCTCGAACTGGGTGAGCACGCGGTAGACCGTCGCGAGCCCGGTATCGGTGCCGTCCTTGGCGAGAATCCTGTAGACGTCCTCCGCGGAGAGATGCCTCACCATGCTCTTCTCGAAGAGCTCGAGGATGCGCAGGCGCGGCAGCGTCGCTTTGAGGCCTATCGTCTTGAGATCGTTGGGCGAACTCACCGCGCGTCCCTGTCGGGATGGTCGGGGGTCGGTTATCATATTCGCATTTCACCGCCTTGCAAACCGCTCGCCGGTCGGGATCGCCCGATTTTGTGTCGTGCGACGCGTGCTCGCGACGAAGCGGTGCATCCCGAACATGCAAGCACGATGCTTGATGATTGCCGCTTTGTTCCTTGCCGGCTGCAAAGACATGCCGGCGCTCCCCACGCTCGCCCCGTACAAGATGGAAATCCAGCAAGGCAACGTCGTCACCCAGGAGATGATCGCCAGGCTGCAGCCCGGCATGACGCGCAGCCAGGTGCGGTTCACGCTTGGCACGCCACTGGTGGTGGACCCGTTCCGCGGCGACCGCTGGGACTACGTCTATCTCTACATGAAGCAGGGCGTCGTGACGGAGCAGCGCCGGATCGTGGTGGTGTTCAAGGACGACAAACTCGCGCGCATCGATGGCGACGTCGTACCTGCCGGTACCGGCGGAGCGAAGACGGACAAGCCCGCACCACTGGCCGGCGGTGCTCAACCGGAGCAACGACAGTAGAGAGGTAAACGGGGACATGGCACAGATCAAGATAGCCGTTGCAGGCGGCTCCGGGCGCATGGGCCGCGCGCTGGTCGAGGCGGTGCTGAGCGCGCCCGACTTGAGGCTCGTGACCGTGCTCGAGCAGAAGGCCAATCCCAACATCGGCAGGGACGCCGGTGAGCTGGCCGGCGCGCCCTGCGGGGTCAGGATCGGCGACGACGTCGCGAAGTCGATCGCGGGCGTCGATGTGTTCATCGATTTCACCCGCCCCGAGGGCACAGTCGCGCACCTCACCGCCTGCCGCAAACAAGGCGTGAACATGGTGATCGGCACCACCGGCTTGGGCGAGGCACAGAAGCAGGAGATCGCGGGCGCCGCGCGCGACATCGCCGTCGTCCTGTCACCCAATTTCAGCGTGGGCGTCAACGTCGCGTTCCGGCTGCTCGAGATCGCGGCCGGGGCGCTCGGCAAGGGCTACGACGTCGAGATCGTGGAAGCGCATCACCGGCACAAGGTGGACGCGCCTTCCGGGACCGCGCTGCGCATGGGGGAAGTGGTGGCACGGGCGCTGGGCCGCGACCTCAGGAAAACCGCGATCTACGGACGCGAAGGCGTGACGGGCGAGCGCAAGGACGAGACGATAGGCTTCGCTACCGTGCGCGGCGGCGACCTGGTGGGCGACCATACGGTGATGTTCATTGGCAGCGGCGAGAGGCTCGAGATTTCCCACCGTGCCTCGAGCCGCGCGAACTTTGCCAGCGGTGCCCTGCGCGCCGCGCGTTTCGTCGC
>JBGQGU010000019.1:0-14393 GCA_041497655.1 Gammaproteobacteria bacterium | reverse complement strand
TGGCGCCATTCGCCGCCCTATAACGGGTTCACGCATACGGTGATGCCGCTGTTCAACAAGAACGGGACCATCATCGTCACCGACGAGTGCGTCAGGGACGGCGGCGAGGACTGGCCCAAGCTCGCGTGGGTGGTGGACGGCCGCGAGGAGACCAACCTCGTGCCGGTCGCGACGCTGCCGTTGCCGCCCGTCGAGGTGTTCATCAAGCGCGGCGGGCGGTTTGGCGCGCACAACCTGCACGAAAACCTGCCGGGACCCTGCTCGTGGCGCTCGGACCACATCGTGCTCGGCACGTTCTTCAACGGCGGCGTGCGCGTGTTCGACGTTTCCAATCCCCTGCAGCCGCGCGAGATCGCCTATTTCGTGCCCGGCACGCCGCGGCTGGCGCCCAAGGGGTCGTCCCAGGTCAACGACGTGTTCGTGGACGACCGGGGGATCGTGTATGCGGTCGACCGCTTCGGCGGCGGCGTCTACGTCCTGGAAATGACGATATAGCCGTGATGGTTCGCGATGCGCTGGCGGGGCTGATACCGGTTTCGATCATCACCGGTTTTCTCGGCAGCGGCAAAACCACCCTCGTCAACCGCCTGCTCAAGCGGCCCGAGATGAACCGGGTCGCCGTGATCGTCAACGAGCTGGGCGAGATCGGCGTGGACAACGACCTGGTCCAGGTCTCGTCCGAGCAGATGATGCTGCTCAACAACGGCTGCCTCTGCTGCGTGCTGCGCGGCGACCTGCAGGAGACGCTGCGCGATCTGTTCGTCAAGCGGCGCAACGGGGAGATCATCGATTACGACCGAGTCGTCATCGAGACCACCGGGCTCGCCGACCCGGCGCCGGTGATACAGACGCTGCTCACGGATGCCCTGCTGCGCGACCAGTACCGGCTCGATTGCGTGGTCACGCTGGTGGACGCGGTCAACGCGCTCGGGCAACTCGCGCAGTTCTCGGAGCCGCTGAAGCAGGTGGCGCTCGCCGACCGGTTGGTCGTGACCAAGACCGACCTTATCGCGGAGCAGAAGCTGGCAACCCTCACCGGGCGGTTGCGCGAGATCAACCCCCGGGCGCCGCTACGCGTCGCGACGAACGGCGAGATCGAGCTCGGCTTCCTGGTGGACGTCGGTCTGCGCCGCACGCACGCCGACCTGGAAGAGGTCGAGCGCTGGCTGGGCGAGGGCGAGGAGGACGAGCACGGCCACGGGCACCGGCACGACGAGAGCGTGCAATCGTTCGCGTTGCGCTTCGCGCAACCCCTGCCGTGGTCAGCGTTCGCGCAATGCATGGAGGTGCTGACCGCGCTGCGCGGTCCGGACCTCCTGCGGGTCAAGGGGCTGGTCAACGTCGAGGGGAAATCTGGGCCTATGGTGGTGCAAGGGGTGCAGCACCTTTTTCACCCTCCGCTGGAGCTCGCCGCGTGGCCCAGCGCCGATCGCAGCACGCGGCTCGTCTTCATCACCCGCGGCATCCCGCGCCAGGTCGTCGCTGATCTTTTTGCCGCCATCGGGGCGGTCACACCGCGCGCCGCGGGCGCGAAGGTCGATTGAGTTCCTAGGAGTTTGTCGGACTTAGCCCCGACAAACTCCTAATGCAAAACCGGCACAAGGAAAATTGCACGAAAGGATGACGAATATGCGAATTCACCCTCGTTTTTCTTCGCATTCGGCCGCCTCGGCTGGGTTTCTTGCTGAAGTGTCAGCCGGTTTTTCTGTAAGCAGCCTGTGCGGACTGCTAAGTCCGACAGGCTGCTAGCGTCCGGCGATGCACGCGGGCGAGGCGGTGGCCGAGGCCCTGCGGGAGGAGGGCGTCGAGCGGGTCTACAGCGTCCCCGGCTCCCACATCCACCCGATCTACGATGGGTTGAGCCGGGTGAGCACCATCCGGATGGTCACCTGCAAGCAGGAGCCGAACGTTTCCCTCATGGCGGACGCCTACGGCCGCCTCACGGGCAAGCCCGGGGTGTGCGTCGTGACCGCTGGGCCAGGCTGCATCAACTCAATGGCCGGGGTGGCCCAGGCCTACGGCGCGGCTTCGCCGATGGTGCACATCAGCGGCGCCGTTCCCCTTAAGGCCGATCGGGAGGCCTTTCACGGGGTTGACGATCCCGCCTTCGTCCACGAGATGTTCAAGAAAGTCACCAAGTGGTCCGCCCGGGTCGAGCGCATCGAGGACATCCCGGGTGTGATGGCGAAGGCCTTCCACATCGCCCGCAGCGGGCGGCCGGGGCCCGTGCATGTCGAGCTGCCGCGCCTGTCGGACTACAGCGAGTTCATCCTGCAGGAAGCCCGCGCCGTGCTCCCAGCCTACCAAACCCTCCCCACCCAGGTCACCCGGCCCGATCCGAAAGATGTCGACCGCTTCGCGAAGCGGCTGATGGAGTCCAGGTCTCCGGTGATCGCGGCAGGGAAGGGGATCATCAGGAAAGGCGCGATGCGTGAGCTTGCCGAACTCTCGTTGAAGGTCCAGGCCCCTGTGATCTTCGCCCAGGACGCGATCGGCGTGATCCCGGAGGAACATCCCTACTTCGCGGGCCACTTCCAGCACTATCGCAGCCATCCTCTTTGCATCGAGGTGCTCAAGCGTACCGATCTGGTGCTTGGTGTGGGACTGCGGGCGGGCACGGCCGAACTCACCGAACTTCGGGAACGCGCCCCTGAGAAGAATCTCATCCTCATCGGCTTCGACGACGGGCCCGACTCCCGCTACCTGGGGGAGGACCAGCGCGTGGCGGATCCCAGGCTCTTTCTCGCCGCGCTGCTGGAACGCCTGGGCAACTACCAGCGGCCCCGCGACGAGGCGCTTATCCGGCGGATGGCCGAGGGCAAAGCCGCCGTCCGCGCGAGCCTCGCGGCCCAAAACGAACCGCACCGGAGCGAACGGCCGATCCACCCGGGCGTGCTGATGGACGCCATGAATGCCGTGCTCGACGGCAACGCCGTGGTCGCGAGCGACGTGGGCAACTGCCAGATGTGGGCCCGCACCTTCCGCCGCATCGCCACCCCCGAGTCCTTCATGCAGTCCGGCGTCTGGAACGCCATGAGCTACGGCCTCCCCACGGCGATTGTGGCCAAGATGGAGTTTCCCGGCCGCGACGTGGTGGCCCTCGCGGGCGATGGCGCATTCCTCATGACCATCGGCGACCTTCCCACCGCTACCGAGTACGGGGCGAACGTACTCATGGTCGTCCTCAACGACGGCGCCTTCGGCCAGACCTTCATGCAACAGTCGAACATCTACGGCCATACCTACGGCACGGCATTCCACAACCCCGACTTCGCGCAGATCGCCAGGGCCTGTGGGGCCGAAGGCATGCGTGTTATCGACCCCAAGGATGTCGAGGGCGCGCTGCACCAAGGCCTTGCCGCGACAAAGAAGAGGCCGGTCCTGGTCGAGGTGATGGTGGGGAGGCACCCGTACCCAAAAATCTAGAGGCCGCAAGAAAACCAAGAATGATTAGCCGCCGATGGACGCCGATAACTACAAGAACAAAAATAGACAGGATTAACAGGATTTATAGGTTTAGAAAAAACAATTCCCCTCATGCCGGAGGGTGAGCCGGGGTTTCGAAGAACGTGCCTGCGCACGTTCGAGCCGGCGAACGCCCGACTCGATGCAGCGAGGCGGGCCGGGCGGGGTGGATGCGAAGCAGACGGGGTGGTGGGAGGTCATCCCTCATCCCTCATCCCTCAAGAATCGCCGCCGATGCCTGTCCTGAGCTTGTCGAAGGGGACGCCGATTAACGCCGATACACGAGTCTCAGTGTCAGGCTTGCCTAACTTCACTATCACTACCATACGGTTGAGCGTGATCCAGGTTAGTGAAGTTAGACAAGTCTGACACCATCTTTTCTAACTTGGCGTCGGAGAGCGGACGCGCCAAAACAAAGCTGCTAATGCTTATAGTTGACGCGTGAAAGTCCCAGCATAAGGGGACTCAAAGAAGAAGTAGCTTTTCCTTTCTCTCTTCTTTTTCTGCGTTGCGTAACTTCCACAGTTCGGCTATGTGCTTTCTTGCATCCTTGATAGGGTAGCGTCGCCCTAGAGAGTCTTCTATCCACATATCCTTTATCCACAATTCCCCATCAGGGGTCTGCGCACATAAGTCTTCCGCAGTTATTGTTATCACGCTTAACTCGTGCTCCGCCAGTCGCAATCCACCCTTTTCGTGGGCGAAGTATGTACCGACCCACTGGCCATGATCATCAACCCCAGCCCACATACGGAGAATTATGGGGCGGCGGCCCGCGTTGACTACGGTAGCGGCAACATGAGCCGTTCCTGGATCCCAGCCTTGAACACAACTGCTTCTGGTGACCAATCGTGCACGATCGCGGAAATTAAAGTAGATGGAAAAGCTAAGACTGACAATCGAAACTAGCAAAGCGATTGTTGAGACAATTTCTGCTCGTGTCATATGCGCTTTTAGCGTCTAGAACTGGATGGGGTTCGTTGGCTATTTATTGCTTGCACAATACGCATTAATGCCCATCTTCCCTACAATGCAAAGCATAATGGTGACAGCGGGCACCAAGAGAGTTGCGGTGAAACCAATTGTTGCGCCTATCGCTGCAGATACCGCGCTTACCAATAGCGCCTTGTTTACTTGCCCTTCGACCTGCAAGGCCTTCTTTTCTTCTACATAGGCTTTGTCATCGCAAATGAACTTTCTAAACTCCGCTCGAAAACTCTCCCAGAACGGTTTTGTATCCCGATTTCCTCCGAATGGGATTATGTTTGGCGAGCCGGTAGCCCCAAGCCAGCGCTCCGCCGCTTGCTCAGGAGACATGTCCTTAAGAAACGTAGTGATCGCGTTTCGTTGATATGGCTTTAGGACGGCAAGCCATTCAGTCAGTTCGGCGTTTGGAATATTCATAGCAAAACTCAGAGCATTTCTCTTACGTATTCAGCCGACACGCAATGGGTTGTTTGATGCAACTCCCGGGGATTGATGCCTCCTAACGAGATACCGGCTTGGCCGGGTGCCCAAGCGCCGATAAGCACTCCTGAAATGGATTGATCTTTAGGGGAAAAAATAAGCGAGCCAGATTGACCAGGACGGGCCTGAGTATTGATAACGGCGTGTTTTGATCTAATTCCATTTGCTTCTAATAGTACTTTTGCTCCGATTTCGGCACGTTGATAAGTAAGCGTCCGGCGACCTTCGACGCAATGTGGGAACCCAAAAATTCCAATTTCATCCCCAATGTTGTCATCGTCAAAGCTTCCGAGTTTTGGAAGTTGCCCGGCGAAAGTTATTTCTGCTTTTAATACAGTCAAATCACGAATAGGGTCAATGTCTTCTATACGAACGGGTATGGTTGTACACTTTGCGTCACTTAGATCCTGATATTCATTGATATTTGTCGTGTTGGGTGCCAGCACGACAAGATTGGCGTCGTTAGGTCCTGTAACGTGATGTGTAGTCACTATACGTCCGGTAGAAGTTACTAGAAATCCGGTTCCTAGCATTTCTACGTGGTTGGGTGTGAGACGGCCAATGACGTAGACCAACTGGGTAAATATATTCATGGCCCTCGATCCTGTTGTGGCGAAACGGTCAGTGAGCGTGATCCAGGTTAATGAAGTTAGACAAGTCTGACACCATCTTCCCAAGTTTCGATAGGCCTCGAAATTACGCCCATCGAGAAAACCAAGCTTTTATTCGTCTCCAAGTTTCGACAGGTCTCGAAATTACGCCCATCAACACCAGAACGCCGTATATTAGTGCCAAGAAGCAGATTAGTAAGAGTACGCTCAGGTCAATGGCAATAAGGTAGTCGGTTCCGCCAGGGAAATCTCTCTCATACTTGAATAAATATAGTCCGGCGTACGCTATTCGATTCATCCAATCGCCTGGTAGCGATAAAAATGTCGAAGCAACTGTTGCAATTGCCGCAGCCGCTATCGCTCCAGCGATGATGATTATGCCGTCCTTCTTGAACGGAGGGTATGAGGATCCGGTAGCTGGCAACGAAGTGGGTACGTCTTTCATGGACTGGATTAAATTATCAGCATAAGCTTTGTCGTACTCGGCTCTTTTGTCCGGGTCGCATAGAAGCTCGTAGGCGCGCTCGATTTGTTCAAAACGCCTAGCCGCCAAAATGTCGTTTGGATTCTTGTCTGGCCTGAATCGGTCTGCGA
Source organism: Gammaproteobacteria bacterium (assembly GCA_041497655.1). Taxonomy (GTDB): domain Bacteria; phylum Pseudomonadota; class Gammaproteobacteria; order Burkholderiales; family SG8-41; genus SG8-41. The sequence continues at coordinate 8,256 of JBGQGU010000019.1, read as the reverse complement.
GTTTCAGGCAAACGACTCGGATTTCCTCTTCCGAGCTTGACCTATCTACGCCTAAGAGCTGATAGAAATCTTGGAACTTAATATTGTCCATCGTCGATTTTCTGAATACCGAGGGTTACCATAAGGCGCCCGATTTTCTATCCCCGTTGGAGTAACACGGGGGCCTACGGATACAGAGTGCCAGAAATTGGGGAATATGTAACCTGGTAGGAAAAAGTGCGACGCACACCTTTTCGTGTGTTTGTCTTGTTGATAAAAAACGGCCGTGCAATCTGCGCGGCCGTTTTTATTGGCTCCCCGACCAGGGCAAATCTAGGCACTGGCTCGTCAAGGTTCCGACTGGTTGATGGCTCGCCCCCGTGGCTTTCCTGTTCTTTCGCGGCTCAGCCTTTTACACAGTTGACCTTGGCAGCTTCTAGCAACTGACGCATTGACCCGCTCATGGAGTTTGAGGCGTGTTCCTCACCCGTAATGGCGATAGCCCAAGACCCATTGAGCTCGCGTATACGGTCACAAATACGCGTGGCGAACGTCTTGTTCCGGTCCGTCCAAAACTGTGTCGATGTATCTGTCGTCGACGCTGCCGCTTTGATCGCGCAACTAAGTTTTTCGACACAGCGTAGTTCGCCGCCCGAACGTCTGAGGTACATCGTAAGTCGGCACTCCGGGTACTTCTCCAAGTCGCTTTCGCTACATTTTCGACCTTGGTCGAGCCAGAGAACTGGGACATCAGGGAAGATTTCATGATGGCTGTCGCCGTCGTACACTAACGAATTCGCGTACGCATCAAGTTCTGCAGTTGTCAGGCCGTCGCATTTAGTCTCAATCAGGCTTCGAAAGCGGTCTCGCTGGCCCGAGATTGAGCGGAAGTGATGCTGATCGTATTCAACGGCGACAAAGGCCGGAGGATTACTGTGATGCGACGCTAACGCGCGAAGTCGCGCGAGCAGATCCGTCCTGCCAAGCGGATCAAAGTGATTCACGCCGACCATGACGACGACCATTGTGCGTCCCACCTAACTAAAGTCGTCTAGGCATGGCAGTATGGCTAGAGAGAGTTCCTGCAGCGAGTGTAGAAAATAGGGTCGGGTTCACATTTCCTTCCACGGAAAGTGAACCCGACCCCATTAATTGTTTTAGACGCCCGATCAACGTCAGCGAGGTAAAAGGCAAGACCACAAAATTGCTGACCCCAAAATTGGCAAAAGCGTTCGAGAGGGGCTAACCGGGTCGGACCAGCGCAACGCTCTGATTCGGTGAAGTAAGAAAGTCAAATAAGGTCGGTGGAGAGGCTTAGAAGCACGTTATTGGGGGCGAAATCGACGCTCTAAGGGAACGGAGCGATGCCCCGCGCCAGCCGCGCGGCGCTTATACGAGTACTTTGGGCACCGAATACAGCGCTCTAAGGCTGCAAAACGCTACGCTCTAGACGGAAAATCCTGCAACTGCATAAACTTAGCGTGGTCCGACCCGAGAATTAATGAGAATTCTAATGCTCACCGCTTCTTGGCGGCACGTGCGGCGGCCTCGACCCGGCGCATCAGGCTCGGGTGCAGCACGCCGAGCTTGGGCGTTTGTCCGTGGGGCGCGCCCGGTGCAACGGCAAACCATACGTCGTCGTAGGGGAGATACACCGCGCGCCCGGTATCGAACTTGGTCGGGTAACTCAGCCCCGAAAGGACCAATGCATCACGATCTTCAGTCGTGATAGCAAACTCCCCGGGATAAAGCCGGTCGAGCTTTTGGCTGGTGCCGTAGATCACCTCGACCGCGGGCTCGCCGCGCAAACTTCCGATGTCTGCCACCAGCGCGGGGCGTGGCTTGGGGCCCGGTTCAGCGAGCCCCACTTGGGGAAAACGACACCAGACGATGTCGCCTGCTTCCGGCAGCGGGAAGATCCGCGCCACGTTCAGAACAGTCGTTTCTTGGTGCTGACGAAACCTTCTTGTGGCACGAGCTTGCGGATGGCGCGGTATTGCCGGTCGGTCAAAGGACCGTCGTCGATCTCGTACCGCGGCAAAGCCTCTTTCGCGAGGTGTGCCAACGCAACATGTATGACCTGCGTCTCGGATACGCCGAGGGTGTCGGCGAGTTTGACGGCCGTTGCACGGGAAACGCCGTACGCGGAGTCCTTGTCCCGGTAGCGCAGCAAGATACCGGTGCCCGCCGCTTTCTTTCGTTTGGATGCCGTGCGCCTGTCTGACATGGGTCTTCCCATAGAGAAATGCTAGATATCAATATGATATCAGGCCACAGAGTGTCTTGCAAGCGAGTGGACCCACCATGCCGGGTCGATCCACGATCCACGCCGTTCGCCTCAAGGCAGAATGGAAAAGGTGGGACGCACACCTCTTAGTGTGTTTGTCTTGTGGATAAAAAACGGCCGCGCAAACTGCGCGGCCGTTTTTATTGGCTCCCCGAGCTGGGCTCGAACCAGCGACCTGCGGATTAACAGTCCGACGCTCTACCAACTGAGCTATCGGGGATCAAATTTCACACGTGAGAAACTGCTTGGTGCCGCTTGGCGAAGGGGCCTATATTAATAGGTTGGTCATCCCGGGTCAACGCTGAATTACCAATTTTCCCAGAGTTATGAAGTGGTTAAAGTGGTTCGGTATCGTTCTCGGCGTGATCGTTCTGATCCTCGCCGCCGTTCCGTTTTTGGTTTCGCTCGACGATTACATCCCAGACATTGAAAGAGCGATATCGGCGAAGCTCAAGGAGCCGGTGAAGATCGGCAGCTTGCGCGCAGTCGGTCTGCCGCTGCCGCACGTTACCGTGAGCGGCATCACAGTCGGCAAGACGGAAGATATCAAAGTCGGCAAGGTCACCGTGACTCCTGACCTATGGTCGCTGTTCGATGCCACCAAGGTGATCAAGAGCATCGAGATCGACGGGCTGGTGCTGACGCAGAAGGCGATCGACAAGATCCCGGCGTGGATACCGCCGGATGTAAAACCCGGGCAGCCATCGCAGCCGCCGGTCGTCAGGCTGGAAACCATCAAGCTCGACGACGCGGTCATCAAGCTGCAAAAAGCCACGTTTGGGCCGTTCGATGCGCGGCTGGTCCTGGCGGACGATGGGAGCTTCGAGAGCGCCTCGATCATCACCCGTGACGGTCAGCTCAAGGTCCTCGTCAAGCCCGAGCGATCGAATTACCTGATCGACGCCAGCGCGAAAGCGTGGAAGCTGCCGGCCGGCCCGGCGATTCATTTCGATGAGCTCACTGTGAAAGGCGTTGCGACTCCGAAAGGCGCCAACTTCAGCGAACTGCGCGCGAAACTCTACGGCGGCACGGTCGGCGCCAAGATTGCGGTGGGGTGGCAGAAGGGCATGCAGTTGAAGGGCAGCGCTACCGTCACCCAGGTCGAGATCGGCCCGCTGCTGAAGGCGCTCAATAAGCCGGAAAGCTTGACCGGCCGGCTCAATGCCAGGCCCGTATTCTCGGCCGATGCCGCCGATGCAACGCAGATCCTGGACGCGCTGCGGCTGGAGACGCCATTCGACGTGCAGGGCGGGGTCCTGCACGGGGTCGACATCCGCAAGGCCGCCACTTCGCTCATCAGCCAGGACGGAGGGAAGGGCGGCGAGACGCGCTTCGACAAGCTCTCGGGCCATCTCAATATCGACCGTGGGACCCGCCGCCTGACCCAGCTTGATATCGTCTCAGGCTCGCTCTCGGCCGATGGCAACGTGACGATTTCCCCCCAGGACGAGCTGTCGGGCCGTATCAACACCAGCATCAAGGCCACTTCGATCGCGTCGGCGTCGATTCCGCTCAACGTCTCCGGCACGCTCGATTCACCGCTGCTATTTCCGACGCGCGGGACCGTCGCGGGCGCCGCGGCAGGCACCGCTGTTCTCGGACCGGTTCTCGGTACCGCAATCGGCGCGAAAGTGGGGCAGTGGGCCGAAAAGCTGTTTGGGAAGAAGGGGGAATAAAAGAAGTAGCACGCCTGTATACTGGTTTGCGGGGAAGGCTCCAGCTGGACTTCACAGCAAGAGCTTCGTAACGTTCAATTAGACCGCGGTTAGGGCGTGCCAACGCGACGCTTCCCGAAGCGGTGTTTCGTAGTCATATTGCTTACCAACAGGGGGGTTGCGATGAAACGATTGCTTCTATCAGGTCTTATAGCGATGTTCTGTATCACGAATTCCTTTGCCCAAGAAGCTGGAAAAGTCGAGAGAAAGGGCACGGCCGCGAAGGTCAAGCAGGAAGAAGTGGTTTCCGGCTACTTAACCGGTCTCAACGGCAAGTACAAACTACGTGTTTCGGAAAATACCTTTGAACCCGGAGGCTATGTTGGTGATCATCACCACGCTGGCCCGGGCATTCGTGTCATCACCGCCGGCGAACTTATGCTCGTCGAGGCTGGTAAAACCAGAACCCTAAAAGCCGGAGACAGCTTTTACGAGGCGGGGGATGTCTCAGTAGGCCTTCAAAATAAGGGCAAGGTTCCAGCTGTAATCCTCAATTTTGAGATCCTCGCTGTTGACTGGAAGGGGTCATCGAATATACCTGTGAAAGCGAAGAAGTAAGGCAATAATTCCCAGCGACCAGCATTGCCCAACTCGAGGAACCAGAGAAACGGCCACGCACATCGCGTGGCCGTTTTGTTTTGATTTACCGACGGCTCAGACGAGCACGCTGGCGATCGCCCGCGCCACGTAATCCACGTTGCGCGAGTTCAGCGCCGCGACGCAGATGCGGCCGCTGTCGATCGCGTAGACCGAGTGCTCCTCGCGCAGCCGGCGTACCTGCTCCCGGGCCAACCCGGAGTACGAAAACATGCCGCGCTGCCAAACGACGAAGTTGAAGTCGAAATCCGAGCGCAGGGCGCGGATCTTCTCGACGAGCTTGCGGCGCATCGTCTTGATGCGCTCGCGCATCTCGCCGAGTTCCTTCTCCCAGAGCGCCCGGAGCTCCGGCGTGCTCAGAACCATGGCGGCGGCCTGCCCGCCATGGGTCGGGGGATTGGAGTAGTTGGTGCGGATCACTCGCTTCAGCTGGCTCAGGATCCGGGCCGCCTCGTCCGCCGTCCCGGTGACGACGGAAAGCGCGCCCACCCGCTCGCCATAGAGCGAGAGCGACTTCGAGAACGAGCTCGAAACGAAGACGACCGGGCAGGCCTGCGCGAAACGGCGCACTGCCGCCGCGTCGGCGTCCAGACCCTCAGCGAAGCCCTGGTATGCGATGTCCAGAAACGGCACGAGATTGCGCCGATTGACGACTCCGATCACCCGCTCCCACTGCTCCGACGAGAGGTCCACGCCCGTCGGGTTATGGCAACACGCGTGCAGGACGACGATTTCTCCCGCCGGCAGCTTTTGCAGGGCGCCGATCATGCCATGGAAGTCGACGCCGTGGGTGGCGGCATCGTAGTAGGGGTAGGCCTGAACCTTGAATCCGGCGTAATCGAACAATGCCTGGTGGTTCTCCCAGCTCGGGTCGCTGATCCAGAGCTGGGCATTCCTATTCAGCCGGCGCAGCAGGTCGGCGCCGACCTTGAGTCCGCCGGTGCCGCCCAGGGTCTGTACCGTCACGACCCTCTGTTCGCGCACCGCCGCGCTATCGGCGCCGAACAACAGCTCCTGCACCGCGCGGTCGTAGGCCTGGAGGCCGTCGATCGGCAGGTAGTTGCGCGGCAGCGGGGTTTCCGCAAGCTTCTGCTCGGCGCGACGGACGCACTCGAGCACGGGGACCTTGCCGTTGTCGTCGTAATAGACCCCGACGCCCAGGTTCACCTTGTTGGGGTTGGTGTCGGCGTTGAACGCTTCGGTAACGCCCAGGATGGGGTCGCGCGGCGCCATTTCGACGCCGGCGAGCAGGGATTGGCTCATTTTCTTGGTTGGGTGAGGATTAGTGCGGGTGAGGGGCTTTCAATCGAAGCCGCATTTTACCTTTAGTGGCGTCTAGACGTAACTGGATGGATCGCAAACACGCCCGGACGACGATAACGCATCCCTGCCACCACGGCTGGTAATGTCTTGCGCTCCGGTCAGGGGGCCGGAATAGATTTGGGCGCGGCTAGCTGCGATGAAGTGTAAACGAACTTCTAGTCGGAATACTGGATGGCTGCATCGAATCCCTTGTCACGCAGACCGAAGTGTGGAAGGTGCATTATTGTCCTTGGAGAAAAGTGCGTCGATGATACCGCACCCGCGCCGTTTGACGACGCGCGCCGCTCAGCGCTGGGGCAGACGCTTCAACGCCTCGGCCGGGTTGACGATGGGGATATTCTGGTAGCTCTTGAGGTTAAGCAGGTCGGGATCGCCCGAGACGATGAGATCAGCCTGCGCCGCGAGGGCGGTAGCCAGTACCACGTCATCAGGAGGGTCGTGGGTTATCGTGGGTCGGATGACAGCCGGCGTAACGATGGTAACGAGTGCTGCAAAGCCATCGGCAATCTCGACCGGTGCCAGACCCTTGGCCTTGAGTTGTTTTGCGAACTTCTCGCGCAATAACGCTCCGCGTAACTCCGCCAGCAACGGGGCACTGCTAAAAAGAGAAAGAGTTTTGCTCTGTGCCGCGTCGATCAGCTTGCCTGGGGGGCCGTGCCACAGCGGCGCCGAGATCGCCGCATTCGTGTCAAGCACCAGACGCACGGCGGACTGCGGCGCGGTAGGCGTCGATCTCGGCTTGAATTTCCTCGGGAGTCATCGGAGGCAGCGGTTCGGTGGCGAGCTTTTCACGCGCCTTCGACAGACGCTCGACACGCCTGGCGCGCAACGCCTCGCGCACCAACCGTTCCAGTTCGTCAGGCGCAAGGAGCCCCGCCTGTTGCGCTTCCTTCGCCAGGCTCTCGGGCAGGTCCAGTTTCACTTCCAGGGTGGTCATAGTGACCTCAAATCAAGGAGGCTTATACCGCATGATAGCTGAGCGCCTGAATCGCCAGCAAGCTCTGATACCGTTCCCCTCGATCAAAGGTCAAGCATTGCAAGTCGCTGAGACGCCACCCGGACGGCCACGGGCTGGCGACCGAGTGTGTCGCCGTGGGAAAATACACGGTTTAGCTCAACGCCAATGTCAGAGATCACTCATTCCAGGCCCACGAGCCAGGCGGACGTCAGCGCTGCCACGACCTTCGCCCGCTTCCCGGAAAGCCCGTACCGGCTGCACGAGTTGTTTCCCCCGGCAGGCGACCAGCCGGAGGCGATCGAGAAACTCGTCGCCGGCGTGCGCGACGGCCTCGTCTACCAGACCCTGCTCGGGGTCACCGGCTCCGGCAAGACCTACACCCTGGCGCACGTCATCGCGCGGCTCGGCTGCCCGGCGCTGATCATGGCGCCCAACAAGACGCTCGCCGCGCAGCTCTATTCCGAGATGCGCGAGTTTTTCCCCGACCACGCGGTCGAGTACTTCGTGTCCTACTACGACTACTACCAGCCCGAGGCCTACGTGCCATCGAAGGACCTCTACATCGAAAAGGATTCGAGCATCAACGAGCATATCGAGCAAATGCGGCTCTCCGCCACCAAGTCGCTCCTCGAGCGCCGCGACACCATCATCGTCTGCACCGTTTCCGCGATCTACGGCATCGGCGACCCGGTGGACTACCACGGCATGATCCTGCACCTGCGGGAGCGCGAGAAGCTCCCCCAGCGCGACGCTATCCAGCGCCTGGTCACGATGCAGTACGAGCGCAACGATATCGAGTTCCGGCGCGGCGTGTTCCGGGTGCGCGGCGACGTGATCGACGTCTTCCCGGCGGAGAACTCGGAAACCGCCGTGCGCCTGACCCTGTTCGACGACGAGGTCGAGTCCATCCACCTGTTCGATCCTCTGACCGGGCACATCCTGCAGCGCGTCCCGCGCTTCACGGTCTACCCCTCGAGCCATTACGTCACGCCGCGCGCGACCACGCTGCGCGCGATCGAGGCGATCAAGGAAGAGCTGCGCGAACGGATAGCCTGGTTCCAGAAGCAGAACAAGCTGGTCGAAGCGCAGCGCATCGAGCAACGCACCCGATTCGACCTGGAAATGCTGGCCGAGATGGGCTTTTGCAAGGGCATCGAGAACTATTCCCGGCACCTCTCCGGCCGCGAGCCAGGGGAGCCGCCGCCGACGCTGATCGATTACCTGCCGCACGACGCGCTGATGATCATCGACGAGAGCCACGTCACCGTGCCGCAACTGGGTGGAATGTACCGTGGCGACCGTTCGCGCAAGGAGAACCTGGTGGACTACGGCTTTCGCCTGCCCTCGGCGCTCGACAACCGGCCGCTGCGGTTCGACGAGTTCGAGAAGGTGATGAG
>JBGQGU010000018.1:0-14527 GCA_041497655.1 Gammaproteobacteria bacterium | reverse complement strand
GCCGGCGACGCCCAGTACAGCGGGCGCGTCAACGCCAACGGCATCAAGGGCACTGTCAAAGCCGGCAGCGGCACCACGGAGTGGACGGCCCGCAAGGGCTAGTGACCGGTCACTAGACAGGGCGTGAATCGTGATTCGTGATTCGACCTGTTAGCTGAGTGCCCTCTCCCCCAGTCGGGGGAGAGGGATGGGGTGAGGGGGCCGGCCACGAATCACAAATCACGAATCACGATTCACGTTTTTTCAGGGGAAATGATGCGGAAGCTGAGAACTCAACGCGACAACCAGCAGTGGATGCTCGACCTCGCTCTCAACATGCGCGGGCGGGTGCAGAACTTCGAGCGCGACGATCTCGAGGTGCCGGCGGGCAAGCGGGCGCGCAACTACCGCATGCTGCCCAAGGTCTGGCGCGAGGCAGCGGCTCGACACGAGGCGCTCGCCAGGCGCGCGCAGGCGGCGGGGGCGAACGAGACGGCGACCTACCACTACGACCACGCGATCGAAGCCTATCGCATGGCGCAGCACCCGATCTTCTTCGACGACCACCCCGTCAAGATCGCGCTGTGCCGGAAGCTCAACGAAATGGTGGACCGCCGCTCCAAGGTCGCGGCTTATCCGATCGAGCGCGTCGAGGTCCCGTTCGGCGGCGGCAAGACCATCTCCTGCCTGCTGCACCTGCTGCCGGACCGGAGGCAAGCTCCGGTTGTCATCTACGTGCCGGGCATGGACCAGACCAAGGAAGTCTTTCCCAAGGCGTACCACAACATCGCGCACTCGCGCGGCTTCCACGTGCTCGCCATGGACGGGCCGGGGCAGGGCAGCGCCAACCTGCAGAAGATCCGCGCGGTGAAGGACAACTACGAGCGCGCCGGGGCGGCGGTGATCAGCTACCTTCTGAAGCGGCCCGAGGTGGACCCGAAGAAGATCGCGATCTACGGCATCAGCATGGGCAGCTACTGGTCGCTGCGGCTCTCGAGCTACGACCACCGCGCGGCGGCGGTGGTGAGCGCGGTCGCGTGCTTCAATCCGAACAACACGATCTTCACGCAGTCATCGCCTCGCTTCAAGCAGATGTTCATGTACATGGCGGGCTATGAAGATGAAGCGAAGTTCGACCAGGAGGTGGCGAGCGGGATGACGGTGCGCGGCTACCTCGGACGCGTGAAATGCCCGACGCTGCTCGTTACCGGCGAGTTCGACCCGCTGTGCCCGCTTGAGGACGCGGTCGAGGCCTTCCACGACCTCAAGGTGCCCAAGGAGATGTGGGTGTTCGAGAACCAGTACCACCCGCTGTGGGGGCTCTCCAACCTGGGCGGCATGGACACCCATGATTACGTGCTGGACTGGTTGAAGGGGCTGTTCTCGGGCAAGCGCGTGCCCACGAAGCGCGGCCGCATCGCCTACATCCGCGAGAGCGGCGACGGGCCATGGGGTAAATGCGATTGGACCCCTCCAATCCGGCCTGGGCAGGCCTATTTCTAACGGCGTGAATCGTGATTCCCTTCGGCGTTGCTCAGGACAGGCGTGAGTTGTGATTCGATTCCTCTCCTGCCGCCTCCCCTCCTGCCCGAGGAGGGGTGGCGTCGTCCTCTCCCTCCGTCTTCTCGCGTCGAGAGAAGACGGCACAAATCTCCCCTCTCCATTCGAGGGAGAGGGGCGGGGGTGAGGGTCAGCGCCGGGGTGGTGGAGGAATTTTCCTCATCCCTCATCCCTCCTACCTCATCCCTCGGGTGCGACTGTGTCGCGCATTGCCGGGGGGCGGCCCCGGGTGCCGGTGACTTTCTTTTTACGCGCCTCAATTTGGACCGGTGCAAGTGCGTCAGATATCTACTCGCGTTCCCAGCTCGACCACACGGTTGGTCGGGATGTTGAAGAAATCGGTCACACTGCCCGCGTTGCGCGCCATGGCCGCGAAGATACGGTCGCCCCAGCGCGCCAGCCGGCTCTTCGCTCCGGCAGACGGCACGATTTTCTCCCGCGACAGGAAATAGGACACCTCCTGCGGGTCGAGCTGCAGGCCGGCGGGCCCGCACAACTCCAGCGCGGCGCCGACATCGGGCTGGTCCATGAAGCCATAACGTACCATCACGCGCCAGCAGTCGTCCCTGAGCTTCTCGCATTGGACGCGGTCCTCGAACAGCACCCAGGGCACGTCGCGGAACTCCACGGTCAGGAACACGTTGCGCTCGTGCAGCACCTTGTAGTGCTTGAGGCTGTGCAGCAGCGCATGCGGCGTCGCGTTCGGCGCCGAGGTGAGGAACACCACGGTACCCGGGACCCGCTGCGGCGGCGAAAGGAACAGCGAATCGAGAAACGAGACCAGCGGAATGGACGACGTGCGTAGCCGCTCCAACAGCGCGGCGCGCCCGCGCCGCCACGTCACCATGATGCTGAAAATCGCCGCGCCGAGGAGGAGCGGGAACCAGCCGCCTTCCAGCACCTTGTGCATGGCGGCGGCGAAGAAGGTTGCGTCTATCACCATGAAAAAACCTGTGGCGAGCAGGCACAGCCACAGCGGATAGCCCCAGCCGTGGCGGATGACGAAGAAGGTGAGAAAGGTCGTCACCAGCATGGTGCCCATCACCGCCACTCCATAGGCCGACGCGAGCCGGGTGGAGGAACCGAAGCCGATCACGGCCGCGGCGACGGCCACGAGCAGAATCCAGTTGACCGCCGGTACATAGATCTGGCCCATGGTCTTCGAGGAGGTGTGCAGTACCGGCATGCGCGGCAGGTATCCGAGCTGGATTGCCTGCTGCGTCATCGAATAGGCCCCGGAGATCGTCGCCTGCGACGCGATCACTGTGGCAGCAGTGGCGAGCACCACCATGGGATAGAGCGCCCACTGCGGGAACGCTAGGTAGAACGGGTTCTCAAGCGCCTTCGGTTCGGCGATCAACAGCGCGCCTTGCCCGAAATAATTCAACACCAGCGCCGGCGCGACGATGCTGAACCAGGCGACACGGATGGCGCGCTTGCCGAAGTGTCCCATGTCCGCGTAGAGCGTCTCCGCGCCTGTGATGGCGAGCAATACCGAGCCGAGGACGACGAAGGACGCATAGCCGTGCGCTGTCGCGAAGTCGATTGCGTGCAGCGGGTTGAGCGCGCCGAGGATCTCCGGGTTTTTCTGGATATTCCAGATGCCGGAGGCGGCGAGCGCGACGAACCACAGCGCGCATACCGGCCCGAACAACATGCCGACGACGCCGGTGCCGTGCTTCTGGATGAGGAAGAGCCCGATCAGTACACCGGTGGAGATCGGCACGATGTAGGGTTTGAATACTTCGGTGCCGACTTCCAGACCTTCCACTGCGGAAAGCACGGATATCGCGGGTGTCAGCACCGCGTCGCCGTAGAAGAGCGAGGCACCGAACACGCCAATCGCGAGCAACACCGCGCCGAGGCGCGGCCGGTTGCCGATGGAGGCAGTGGCGAGCGCAAGCAGCGCCATGATGCCGCCCTCACCGCGATTGTTGGCGCGCAGCACGAGCGTCACGTACTTGAGCGTGACCACGACCATCAACGCCCAGAAGATGGACGACAGGCCGCCCAGGATGTTGTCCGTGGTGAGCGGAATTCCGTGCTGAGGGTTGAACGTTTCCTTCACCGCATAGAGCGGGCTGGTGCCGATGTCGCCATAGACGATGCCGAGCGCAAGCAGTGCAAGCGCTGCAGTCGCCTGTCTTGGCTGCTGGGCCCGGCGCTCCGGGGGCAGGTCTGCCGAGGCGGCGGACTGCGTGAGCGTCGTGCGTGCAGGGGTCGTGCTCATGAGGCGTGCAGACTATGCCTTGACAGCGCCTCTGCACAGACCTTGCGCCATCTTTTTACGGCATTTTTACGCGCGCCTTGCGCTAAAGTAGCCGGATGAACACAGTGCGCCCTTGGATCGGCTATGCGTGCGCGGCTGGAGCGGCCTTATTTTGTACGTTCATTGGCCTGGCGATGGTGCCGCGTTTCGATATCGTCAACATCGCGATGATCTACCTGCTGGCGGTGGTGGTGATCGCGCTGTGCTTCAGCCGCGGCGCCGCGATCCTCAGCTCGGTCCTGTGCGTCGCGGCGTTCGACTTCATGTTCGTGCCGCCGCAGGGCACCTTCACGGTGGACGACGTCCAGTACCTGCTCACCTTCGCCATCATGCTGGCGGTGGCGCTGGTGATCTCCGGCCTGATGGAAAGCGGGCGCCGCCAGGCCGAGGCGCGGGCCGCGCTCGCGCTCGAGGCCGAGACCGAGCGCATCCGCAGCACTTTGCTCGCCTCCATCTCGCACGACCTGCGCACGCCGCTCGCGGTCATGACCGGGGCTTCCTCCAGCCTCGCCGAAGGCGGCGAACGGCTCCCGCCCGCAGATCGCGCCGCGCTCGCGCAAAGCATCTATGGCCAGGCGCGCGACATGTCCGAGCAGGTGGCCAAGATCCTGCAGATGACACGCCTCGAAACCGGTGCCATCGCGGTTGAGCGCGACTGGGCGGCGATTTCCGAGATTGCGGGATCGGTGCTGGCGCGTCTCTCGGAGCGACTTGCCGGCCACCACATGATGGTGGACATCCCGGCGGACTTGCCACTGGTGCGCGTGGACGCGACGCTGGTCGACCAGGCGCTTGCCAACCTGGTGGAGAACGCCGCGCGCCACACGCCGTCCGGGACGGTCGTGCGGGTGCGCGGGCAGCGCAAGGGCAATGAGCTCGTTGTCTCCGTGGAGGACTTCGGCCCTGGGATCGACGATCGCGACATCGAGCGCGTGTTCGACAAATTCCATCGCGGTGCGAGCGAGGGCGCGGGCCGGGGCGTCGGGCTCGGTCTTGCCATCTGTCGCGCCATCGTGCGGCTGCATCAGGGCAAGGCCTGGGCCGAGCGCCTCCCGGCTGGCGGCACGGCGTTCCGTTTCACGCTGCCGGTCGAGGAAGCGCCGCGCCCACCATCGGAAGCGGAGTCGGCTTGAGATGACCGAGGCACGAGCCACCATACTCATCGTCGAGGACGAGTCGGAGATCCGGCAGTTCCTGCGTTCCTCTCTGGGCGCCGAGGGCTACAAGGTGGTGGAATCCGGTACCGCGCGGCGCGGCTCGATCGACGCCGCCACGCACAAGCCCGACCTCGCGATCGTGGACCTCGGCCTGCCCGACTTCGACGGCGTGGCGGTCATCCGGCGCATTCGCGAGTGGTCGCCCATGCCGATCCTCGTCCTGTCGGCCCGTGCCCAGGAGCGCGCCAAGATCGACGCCCTCGACGCCGGTGCCGACGACTACGTCACCAAGCCCTTCGGCATTGGCGAGCTCCTCGCACGTGTGCGCGCCGCGCTGCGTCACGCCGTGCGCATAGCCTCGGGGAAGAACCTCCTGACACTGGAAGACGCGATCATCGACCTCGAAGCGCGCAAAGCGACTCGCGGCGGCAAGGAAGTCCACCTTACCCCGATCGAATTTCGCATCATCGCCTGCCTCGCCAAGCACCTCGGCATGGTCGTAACGCACCGGCAACTGCTCGGCGAAGTCTGGGGACCGACGCACGTTGCGGACACGCACTACCTGCGCATCTACCTAAAGCAACTGCGCGACAAGCTGGAAATCGACCCGGTGCGGCCGCGCCATTTCGTGACAGAAACCGGGGTCGGCTACCGCCTGGTATCGGACGACGAAACGCAGTGACGAGATACGGGTGACGTGTCCCGCTCATGGCTTGAGTGGAGCGTCCTGGGCAGACCTAGACACCGCCCACGTATTAAGAAACCCGCTCCGGTGGGGTTTTCGTTTACCCTAACAGCCAGTGACCAGGAGGGGATCGGCTTGCGCATTGCGTTGACCCTGCGGCTGCGCTTGTTGCTGCTGTGGCTGTTCATGCTAGCGGTTTGCGGCGCGCTTGCTTTCGTCATCCGGGACGTTTATCAGCTCGGGGCCGAGGCGCAGACTGAAAAGACTCTCGGGCTCGCTAGGCAGGCATGCTCCGCCCTGCAAACCGAGTATCCACGCTCGGTCAAGCCGGGTGGCGGCGAACCGGACGCGGTGCTCATGAGCGCGCTGCTCAATCTCATTCTGGGCGAGCTTCCCGGTATCGAAGGCGGGTATTGGCACGAAACGGAAGGCTTCGTCGCCTACGCTTTCCCGACCCACGAGGGCAGCGAGGAGAAGACGGACGTTCCCTCCACGGAAAAGAGCCGCATCGAAACGCTCGTGCGCAAGAGTATTACGGATAGCGCGCCTGCCACCGAGTTGATGGCCGGGACTCGCGAGACTGTTGTGTTGACCACCTGCCCGGTGCCTTCGCCTGGAGCGCGTCTGGGTGCGTGGACCATGGCGCGCGTGCCCACTGCCGCCGGCAAAGCATACGACGAAGTGAATCGGGGGCTTGCGCTGCTGCTCGCTTTCGTCCTGATCTCCGGCGCGTGGCTGGGCCTGAGCTTCTACCGGTGGAGTCACCACTTCAGCCGGGTTGAACGCGAGTTGGGACAGGATGCGGCGGACGCCTTGCGCGACACCGCCCCAACTGGCGACGCCGAGCTCGACCGCATCGTTGCCGCGCTCAACCGGTTTCGCGCACGCCTGCGGGCCGCGCGTGACAGGGAAGCGGAACTTGGCGCGGCGCTGGCGCAGAGCGAGCGCTTCGCCGCTCTGGGACGCATGGCGGCGGCGATAGCGCATGAAGTGCGCAATCCCATTGCCGCCATGCGGCTCAAGGCTGAAAACGCAATCGCCCAGTCCGGCAAGCACGAGGCGGCGCTCCAGTTCATCGTGAAGGAAATAGAGCGCCTCGACGCGACAATCAGGAGCTTGCTCTCGAGGGCCGAGCCGGTGAGCATACGCTCCCGTCAGGTCAGAATTGCGGAATGGATCGCGGAGCGGGTCAACGCTTTTGCGGAACGCGCCGCACAGTCGGGATTGGAGTTGAAAACCGTAATCGAGGTTGAGTCCTGGCACCTGGATCCGGTATCGCTCGGCCGGGCGCTGGATAACCTGGTGGCGAATGCAATCGAACACACCCCACGCGGCGGAACGGTCACGGTCAGTGCGTTGAAGGATGCTACGGGCGCAGCGATGACCTTGCGGGTATGCGACACGGGCCCGGGAGTTGCGGCGGGGGTCGAGCCCGGGTTGTTCGAGCCCTTCGTATCCGGGCGCGCGGAAGGCATCGGGCTAGGGCTCACGCTGGTGCGGGAAATCGCGGCGGCGCACGGCGGCGCGGCGCGCTACGCCAGGCAGTCGTCCGGGGCCTGCTTCGAGGTCGAGATCCCATGGCGCGCGTCTTGATCATTGACGACGACCGCAGCTTCCGCGAGAGCCTCGCGGAAACTCTGACGGCCCTCGGCCATCAATCGCTCGCGGCCGAGAGCGGAAAGCAGGGTCTTTCGCTGATCGAAAGGGGTGATATAGACGCCGTCTTCCTGGACTTCCGGCTGCCGGGCATGACCGGGCTCGAAGTGCTGCGGGAGATCAAGCGGACGCCAGCCGGCCGCAAAGTCCCGGTGATCATGCTGACCGCGTACTCCAGCGCTGACAACACGATTGAAGCAATGAAACTGGGTGCGTTCGACCATCTCGCGAAACCGGCAGGGCGCGTCGCCATCGAGCGCGCGCTGGCGGAGGCGCTGCGCTCCGGCGGCACATCGATGGAGGTGACGACAGGCGCGAAGCCGGGCGAGCTCATCGCGCGCAGCGAATCCATGCGGGAAGTGGTCAAGCTGATCGGGCGCGCGGCGGCGACCGACGCGACCGTGCTGATCACCGGGGAGACCGGCACCGGCAAGGAAGAGGTGGCGCGCGCGCTGCATCAGCACAGCGCGCGTGCGGGCAAGCCCTTCGTCGCGATCAACTGCGCGGCGATACCGCGCGATCTCCTGGAGAGCGAGCTGTTCGGCCACGTGCGCGGCGCATTCACCGGCGCGACCTCCACCCGGACCGGGCTGTTCCGGCAGGCGGACGGCGGAACGCTGCTGCTGGACGAGATCGGCGACATGAGCGGCGAATTGCAGGCGAAGCTATTGCGCGCGCTCGCGGAGAAGGTGATCGTGCCGGTCGGCGCTGAACGCCCTGTTGCGGTCGACACCCGCATCTTCGCCGCTACTCACCACGACCTCGGGAAGGAGGTCAAGGCGGGCCGGTTCCGCGAGGACCTTTTCTATCGCCTCAACGTGCTGCGCATCCATGTCGCGCCGTTGCGCGAACGGCGCGCCGATATTGCGGCGCTGGCGGAACACTTCCTGGCTCTGGCCAGCGACCCGCCGAAGACGCTGTCGCCGGCGGCGAGGCAAGAGCTGGAAGAGCACAGCTGGCCCGGCAACGTCAGAGAGCTACGTAACGTGATCGAGCGCGCCACAATCCTTTCGCGCGGCGCCCGGATCGAGGCCGAGGATCTGGGATTGTCGGGCAATGCAGCGGGCTCCTCTGCCGCGCAGCCTGCGGGCACCCTGCCTGCCGCGCTGGCGCAGCTTGAGGAGGCGATGATCCGCAAGGCACTCGCTGAATCGGGCGGTAATCGAGCGGAGGCCGCACGGCGGCTGGGCATCCATCGCCAGCTGCTCTACGCCAAGTTGCGGCACTACGGCATCGAGCTCTGACGCGACCGGCTGAACGTCCGGTCTGCGGACAGCAGCCGTCCTGGAACCATGCATCGGCGCCCAAGGGGTGCTGCAATTCCCTATCGCAATCAATCACATGATGGCTGGCACGAGGCTTGCGAAGTATTGGCCGGGCGGCCGTATGGCCCGCTCTTTCAAAGTGGAGGTGGTGATGAAGATTCTCCGGATATTGCTGGCGCTGACAACGGGTGTCGCTCTTGCCGTGCTCTTGCCCCTTCCTATCGACGGAACGGCGCACGCCAAGAAGGACAAGGGAAAGAAGGATGATTTCCTGATGGCGCAGGCGTACGTCAACGCGCCGCCCGCAGCTCAAGCGAAGGTAAGCCGTCTGCTGGTGAATCCATTCGGCGAGGTTGACGGTGCGCTGCTCGACACCGGTACCGTCGTCACTTTTCCGCCCCACATGGGCGACCAGCTCGCGGCCGCTGTGAAACCCGGCGACACGGTCGACGTCAAGGGCTATCCGGAAATGCCCGGGCAGATCAAGGCGTACGTCATCACCAACTCAAGCACCAGCCAGGCTGTGATGGTCCACCCCAAGCCGCCTGCGGGCATGAAGCCGCCACCGCATCTGCGTGGCGTCGGGCTCAAGGAGATGAGCGCGCAGGGCGAAATCCGGCACTTGCGCTACGGCGGGAAGGGCGAGATCAACGGCGCGATCCTGGCCGACGGCACGATCGTGCGGTTTCCCAGGGAGGCTTCCTACCGTTTTGCTTCCCTGTTCCGGGTCGGGCAGGGCATCGCGGCCTCCGGCTACGGCACGCAGAACGCGCACGGCCGCGCGTTCGAAGCCACGGCAGTCGGTCCAGTGGGGCAGCCGCTGCAGGCGGTTTACCCGCGCTAGGCGTGCGACCGCAGGCCTCGGGACCAGACTCGATTTCCAGGTGTAGCTCCACGTATTGAGAAACCCCGCTCCGGCGGGGTTTTTCGTTTAACCTAGCGACTGCTGACCGGTTCGCTGTCGAATCACGACTCGCGCCTGTCCTGAGCGACTCCGAAGGGAATCACGATTCACGCCTTACCCTCATTTCGGTCGAACCACGACCCGCGCCGAACGACATAAGTTTGACCCAGATCAAGACGCCGTCCATCGGGCAGGAGTAGAAATGAAACTGCCTCGCGCCGCTTACGAGAGTCCGGGTGCCGACCCCGGGGAGACCCTCAGGTGCGGGGAAGATGACCGGTAACAGTCTCCTCCTAAAGCCGGTCAAGCAAGGCTGCCATCTGGCAGCCAATACGTTAGCCGGCCGGTGCCCCACAAGGGTCCCGGTACCCATATGGGATATAAACGGCATGACGGGCAAACGTCGGCCGAACGCCGGGAACCTCAGGTTCGCCGGCGTTCTCTTTTGGTGACAAATAGTTGGAACGGCACTAGACTGCGCGCTGGCCAACTTTGAAAGGAGGTGATCCCGTGAGAGACCATCAAGGCAGCACCGACCTGCAAGGCTCGAACCGCGGATCAACCCGCAACCTGAGGACGTTCGACCGCAGCTAGGCCGGATTGCCTAAGTAGAGTAGCGGCGCCCCGCGGACCTCGTGTCTCCGGGGCGCTTTTCTTTTTGGGGGCGACGGGAAGGACCATGAGTGACAAATATCGTGCTGCGGCCGCGCTGATCGCGCTGGTCTCGGGTTGGGTCACATCATGCGCGACGCCGGCATGGGCGCAGAATTATCCGGTGCGGCCGGTCCGCATGGTCATCGGGCTTCCGGCCGGCGGCAGTACCGACGTCATGGGCCGCATCGTCGCGGCCAAGCTCTCCGAGCGCCTCGGGCAGCAGGTCGTGGTGGACAACCGGCCGGGCGCGAGCGGCATCATCGGCATCCAGCTCGTCGTCAATTCGCAGCCCGACGGACACACCCTGATCATGGCGGCGGGCTCCTGGGGCACGATCAGCAGTCTTTTCAAGCTCCCGTTCGACCTGCAAAAGGACCTGGCGCCGATCGCGTTTGTCGGCACCTCGCCGTACGTGCTGGTGGTGCAGCCGACGCTGCCGGTCAAGACGGTGGCGGACCTGATCGCTTATGCCCGGGCGAATCCGGGCAAGCTGAACTACGCTGGGTCCACGCCGGGCTCGCTGCAGCGCCTGGCCGGCGAGCTGCTCAAGCGCACGGCGGGCATCGACATGCTCTACGTGCCGTACAAGGGCACCGGCGCGGTGATGCCGGACCTGCTGGGCGGCCGGCTGGACGCGGCGTTCGATAACGTGCTGGTCCTCGCGCCTTATATCAGGAAGGGCCAGCTGCGCGGGCTGGGGGTGACCAGCGCAAAACGCTCGGTCGTTTTCCCGGAACTGCCGACGCTCGCGGAAACCGGCGTGCCGGGCTTCCACGCGGTCGGCTGGTTCGGCGTTTTCGCGGCAGCGAAGACCTCCCCGTCCATCGTGACCAGGCTCAATAAGGAGATCTCGGCGCTCATGATGGAGCCGGAGACACGCGACCGCTTGCTCGCGCAGGGAGCGGAACCGCTGCCCGGGCCGCCCGACGATTTGCGCAAGTATCTCGCGCGCGAAATCGAAGTGTGGGGCAAGGTGATACGCGAGGCAGGTATTAAGGGAGAATAATGAAGTGACGGAGCTGCACGAGGGGTGCGCTTCCGAACAAATAGGGTTAGCTCAGACCACGTTTTCGTTTGGGGCCCCTGTTCGCCGCCGCGCAGTCGCAGCCCCGGTGATGGGTGATGGGTGCCACGCGCCGCAGTGATTCTGAAAGGCTAGACGGGCCTAAACTCCGTCCACGTATTGAGAACCCCCGCTTTGGCGGGGTTTCGTTTTGATGGGCTCTATAATGGTCGCTTCGACATCGGTAACGGGTGATGGGTGACTCGTAACGTTGGCCGCTACGCGGCGCACGGCCCGGAGGCGGAATTCGAGCCCGGGTCGGGCCGACGTGTTCTGAGAAACCTTCTAGGAATTCGTTCGGCAAGCGAGATGGCGCGGGCCGAGTCGCAAGCTATCCTAAGCGCCCAGGAGCGACTGGTTGACAGGTTTTCGCCTGACCATCGTTTCGTCGCTGATGATGTTCGCTCAATCCATCGCGCCTGGCTCGGAAGCATCTATTCCTGGGCAGGCGAGTACCGCGGCTTGAACCTGGGCAAAGGTGGATTTCAGTTCGCGGCCGCAACGGAAGTGCCGCGGCTCATGCGTGAGTTCGAGCAAAGGGAGCTTGCAAGATATACGCCATGCCGATTCACCGCAGAGCTGGAAATCGCGCGGGCACTTTCGGTCGTGCACGCCGAGCTGGTGCTCATTCATCCATTCCGCGAGGGAAACGGCCGCTGCGCGCGGCTACTGGCGTTGTTGATGGCGTTTCAAGCCGGCTTGCCGCCGCTCGACTTCAGCGGTTGGTCCGGGAAGGGGGTACCAAACTACATCGCGGCGATACATGCCGCGGTCGGCTCGAACTACGAGCCGATGGTCGGCATGTTCAGCGAGGTGATCCGCCGGTCCTACGACCGTTTCGGGAGCCGCGGACGTTAGAGCCGCGCTTGCGGGAGACCGCCGACACACTCCGCTTGGCAAAGGGCTCGTGGATGCCTTCGATCGCGGAGGAGGTCTTGGCGGAAACCCACAAGCCTTCCTTGCGAATCGCAGGGTCGCGGAGGTAGGGATTGACGTCGGAAAGCTTTGAACCCATGCAGTCAATTATACTCTTTCGAATCACGATTCACGAATCACGCATCTGGGACTTGCAAAGGAGAAGGCATGGACCTGCCGATGACGACTGAAAAACTGATCGCGCGCAAGGATGGCGCGATCGGCTGGGTGATCTTCAACAACCCGCAGAAGCGGAACGCGATGTCGCTCGACATGTACGAGGCGACCGCGAAGGCGCTCGAGGATTACGCGAGGGATCCTGCGATCCGAGTCGTGATCCTGAAGGGGGAGGGCGACAAGGCGTTTATCTCCGGGGCTGACATTTCACAATTCAAGGACAAGCGCTCGAACGCCGAGCAGGTGCGGGCGGCCGAAGCCATCTCGGAGCGCTGCAACAAGGCCATCCGCGAATGCCCCAAGCCGGCGATCGCCATGATCCGCGGCTACTGCATGGGCGGCGGCCTGGGCCTCGCCGTGGTGTGCGATTTGCGCATCGCCTCGGATGATTCGCGCTTCGGCGTCCCGGCGGCCAAGCTCGGCGTCGGCTACCGTTTCATGGGCGTGAGAAGGCTGTCGGAGCTGGTGGGGCCGTCGTTCACCGCCGAAATCTTCTACACCGGCCGCCCGTTCAGCGCGCAGGAGGCGCTGCAGATGGGGCTGGTGAACCGCGTGCTGCCGGCCGCCGAGCTGGAGAAGTACGTGATGGACTACGCCGCCACGCTCACCAGTAACGCCCCGCTCACCATTGCCGCCGTGAAGCGCTCCCTGATCGAGCTGCGCAAGGATCCCGCCGAGCGTGACCTCGCGCTATGCCAGAAGATGGTGGACAACTGCTTCGCAAGCGAGGACTACAAGGAGGGGCAGGCGGCGTTCATGGAGAAGCGCAAGCCGGTGTTCAAGGGCAAGTGACGAATTGATGCAGTGATGAAGTGACCCCTCCCACCACCCCCGCCGCTCTCCGTGTGCGACCCCTCCTCAGGCAGGAGGGGAGGGTGTAGCGAGCAGCAGCCGATTTTTCCGGAGCAGACATCATGGCGAAGCGTTGGAAGAAGCGCCCGCAAGGATCGAACTGGGGCGAGTTCGGGGAAGACGATGCGCTGGGCCGGATGAACCTGCTCACCGATGAGCGCCGGCTGCGCGCACTGAAGGAAGTGAAGACCGGCCGCGCTTTCTGCTTGAGTCACCCCCTCGACCGCCCGGGAGGCAACGTACTCAATCCGAATCGCTACGCGCCGGTGTTCCACCCCGTCATGCGCGACGGCGTTGTCTATTTCAATCTCGCCTTCCAGCAGGTGGATCCGCGGTTCACCGACGTCGGCTCCGACGAAGCGGTCATGCTCTATACCCAGTACTCAACGCACTGGGACGGTTTTCCCCACAAGGGATCGCTGTTCGACGCGGACGGCGACAACGCTCCCGAGAAGGTCTTCTACAACGGCTACCAGATCGTGGACGGCGCGGGACGCGGGACGCAGGGCGATCTCGGCGCGATCTCGCTCGGCATCCAGGGCATGGCGGAAACCGGCGTGCAGGGGCGCGGGGTGATGATCGACCTGCGCCATCATCTGGGTGATGAGCGCGTGGAGGTCGGCTACGACCGGCTCGAGATGATCATGAAGGTCGACGGCGTCCGGGTGGAGAAGGGCGACATCGTCTGCATCCACACCGGCCTCGGGCAGTTGATCCGGGACGCCGATGGCAAGCTCGATCCTTCGATCCGGCGCGCGTGCGCGGTGCTGGACGGCTACGACAAGCGCCTGCTCGAATGGATCGCCGACAGCGGGCTCGCGGCGATCGCCAGCGACAACCTGGCAGTGGAGCGGTCTTCCACGCTCGGCGCGGACCCGCGCCTGCCCCACCGCGGGCCGGCCCTGCCCCTGCACGAGCATTGCCTGTTCAAGCTGGGGATCCATCTCGGCGAGCTGTGGTGCCTGACGGAGCTCGCCGCGTGGCTGCGGCAGAACCGCCGCAGCCGCTTCCTGCTGACCGCGCCGCCGCTGCGGTTGCCCGGCGCGGCCGGCTCGCCGGTCACGCCAGTGGCGACGGTATGACCGTCGAGGGATGAGGGGGGAGTGTCGAGGGACGAAGGACGAGAAAAGAGTGTCGAGGGAAGAGAACGTGATAGGGCGTATCCCCCTCGAGACTCTTCACGCGACACTCGACACTCGACACTCGACACTCGACACCCTTCACCCGACACTCGACACTCGTCATTTCTTCATTCAGGCTTGACCCCCGCCTGAATGACGACCCTCCGCCACTGCTCGTAGTCCTTGCGGATGAGCTCGTAGAGTTGCTCGGGCGTGCCGCTGCCGCCCGGAAACACGCCGCTCGCGTGCAGCGTATTTTCCATATCCTTC
>JBGQGU010000017.1:0-14528 GCA_041497655.1 Gammaproteobacteria bacterium | reverse complement strand
TGCGGTAAAAAGTTGCGAACGGCCATAATCATTCTCGGAGGATTCTTACTGCTCGGTCTTTGCCTTGTTGCCGGGCGGTGGATTGGCGGCACCGGCACGGAGACGACGATGACCGCAGCCAAAGTCTTCATCGCGATCTGGCTTGCCGCCGCCGCATTCAATATGTGGATGGGCGTTGCGAAGGCCGGCTATTCGGTCGCAGAGGAGCTGCCGATTTTACTGCTGATATTCGCCCTGCCCGCCGTTGCGGCGGCGTTCGTCTGGTGGAAGTTCTCGTAAGAACAACCCGTCACCCGTATCTCGTCACCATTTTCTCGTCACTATTGTCGAAGTCTCCATGCCAAAACACATTTTCATCCTGATGTTTTTGAGCTTGATTGCGGCGACTCAGACCCGAGCGGCGGACGAGCCCGAGAAAAAGCCGAAGAGCAGCAACAAGATTGAACGCACGGTAGAAAAGGCCGGCGACGCCTTGGGCAGGACGGCGGACAAGGTGGAACGCAAGGTCAAGAAAGCCGCGGCCGCAACAGAGAAGGCCATCGATTCCGCCGGCAAGAAAACGGGCGAGTGGCTCAACGAAAAGACGAAATGACGCGCTGCGGCGGCGTCACTTCGTCACTGGATGGAGAAGTTTCGCTGAACCTATTTATTTTTCTGGCCTATGGTCAAAGAAGGCGACCCGTGGATTGAAACGTCGGATGTCATTCCGATGTTTCCCACCTTGGTTTGGAAGATTCAGCTGCAGGCCAAGATGCGCGACACCATCAACGCAAAGATTCTAGCGACGCTGGAAAAAATAAGGTGCGACTTGCCGGCACTGGGGCCCGGCCTCGGGTGGCAATCGGATAAGACGCTGCATGAGCGCGAGGAGTTCCGGGATCTCATTTCATGTGTCAATAATGGAGCAAAGAGCATTCTGCGATTCCTGCGGATCGGTTATGACGCTTTCGAGGTAACCGGCTGCTGGGCTACTGTTCTCGCCAAGGGTGCTGCGCACAAGGCCCATAGCCACCCCAATAACTTCTTGAGCGGCTCCTACTACGTCCGGACTCACCCGGGCGCCGACACGATAAACTTTCATGACCCGCGGAATCAGACTGGTGTGATCAGGCCGCCGGTTGTGGAGCTCACGGCCGAGAATACTGACCAGGTCGTAGTCAAAGTGACGAACGGCACTCTTCTCATGTTTCCTTCCTATCTGGAACACTCCGTCGACGCCAACATGTGCGAGGAAGAGAGAATCAGCGTTAGCTTCAATGTCATGTTCTCGTCGTTCACGGAGAAACTGAGCAAACCGCTGTGGTAGGGCTCGTCGTAATTTCTCGTCACATGGTCACCACTAACCCGTGAATACAGTCGCGCATATTGCCGTTGCGGTGGTGGCGCTGTTGCACCTGTACTTCCTGGTCCTGGAGATGTTTTTTTGGGAAAAGCCGTTGGGGCTGCGGGTTTTCGGTCTGACGCCCGAGTTCGCGAAAGCCTCGAGGGCGCTCGCCGCGAACCAGGGTCTGTACAACGGGTTCATAGTCGCAGGCCTGGTCTGGGGCCTCAGTCTTGGTAGCGCCGGAGACTCGATCAAGATCTTCTTCCTCGGTTGCGTCATCGTGGCCGGAGTGTTCGGTGCATTGACCGCGAACCGCAAGATACTCTGGGTTCAGGCGCTTCCTGGAGCGGTGGCAATCGCTTTGGTATTGGCGTCTTGACGACATTTACGACGAATCGTCACTATTAAGGATGCGCCCGCTCCAGGCAGGAAGAGATTGTTGCGCCGTGCTGGAATAAGAAGAATCCAGCCAGGGCTTCACTGACCCGAGATTGAAACAAACGCAGGAGGAAACATGCGTCGCTCAACGCCGATTGCCGTGATCAAGTTGTTCGGGCTCGCGCTCCTGATGGGGGCCTCGGCGGCTTCGGCGCAGGACTGGCCGAAACAGAAGCCGATCTCGTTCGTCGTGGCGTTCGGCGCCGGGTCCATCACCGATACGCTCGCGCGGATAGTCGGCCAGAAGCTATCGGAATCTCTCGGCCAGGCCGTCGTTGTGGACAACCGGCCCGGAGCCGGGGGAAACATCGGCACGCAGCGGGTTCGGAACGCGGCGCCCGATGGCTACACGATCCTCATGCATAGCGTCGCTTACACCGTCAATCCGACCCTGTATGCGAACGCCGGCTACGACCCGCTGAAGGATTTTGTCCCGCTGATCCTCGCCGCCAGCACCCCCAACGCGTTCTCCGTGCACCCGTCGGTGCCGGCGAAGAGCCTGCAGGAGCTGATCAAGCTCGCGCGCCAGCATCCGCTCGCTTACGCCTCTCCCGGCATCGGCACCTCCCCGCACCTTTCGATGGAACGGATCAAGACCCTCGCGAAGATCGACATCACGCACGTGCCGTACCAGCCGGCGCAGGCGGTCACCGCGCTGATCGGCGGACAGACGCCGGTGCTGTCCATCTCGGTGTCCATACAGCTTCCGCATATCAAGGCAGGGAAGATCCGGGCGCTCGCGGTGACGAGCGCACAGCGCGCCCCTTCCCTGCCGGACGTGCCGACGGTCAACGAGCAGGGATTCAAGGGCTACGAGGAATTGAACTGGTTCGGCATCTTCGCGCCCGCCAGCATGCCTGCCGGAATCGCGGGGCGCCTCAACGCCGAGATGAATCGGGTCCTCGAGTTGCCCGACATCAGGGACAAACTCGGCCAGCTCGGTCTCGATTTCCGCCGCAACTCGCTCGCCGAATTCGCCGCGTTCATCAAAAGTGAAGTGCCGAAACAGGCGAAGGCGGTGAAGGATTCCGGCGCGAAGGTCGAGTAGGTCGAGAAAAGGATCGGGAGTCATTTACGAGGTAATACCGGGACAGCTCAGTCAGACCGAGCTGCCCCCTACCTCCGCGAACACCATGGGAGTATGACGCTCATCACCCGACTGTTGCGAAGCACGTCGTTTCGCACTTTTGTCCTCTACCCTGTCGTCGTCGTGAGCTGGGAATTGCTGCTGAATAGTGGGCAGTTACGCCTTGAACCCTGGTTTCTGCCACTGCTGGTTTGGGGTTACCTGCAATACTGGCTTATCGGTAAGTACCGTATCCGGCGCGGCGGCGGCGGGCCGGGAATGGATACGCCGCCCGAGCACCTGGTAATCACCGGTCCGTTCGCTTATTGCCGCAACCCGATGTATCAAGGACACATCATTTTTCTGCTCGGTCTGACACTCAGCCTGCGATCGGTGCTCGCCGCGCTGATCACGGTCGCGACCGCCGTGTGGTTCCAGTTTCGCGTGCAGCGGGATGAAAGACGCCTGCGCGAGCGCTTCGGCCAGCCTTATCTGGACTATGCCGCGCGCGTCAGGCGCTGGATTCCAGGGCTCTTCTAGGGGAATTAGAGGCAACCTCGCAAGTTCTCGCTTCATCCAATCTATGGATGAGGCAGGATCGAGGTGTTGCTTGGGTCTAACAGCGCTCCTGCGGCATCGCATGAGGTGCGTGTTCCCGTATCTCGTCTTGCGCGCCACGGGACCGTCCGCTGCGGCGGAAATTCGGTTTTCGCGCGGGAATATCTTGCGCGCGCAGGTGTTTGCTACAATAGCGCGGAAGCGTATGCCGCGCGTTTTTTTCCAATGTCCAGCCACCAGGAGGATTACATGAGAGTCTCAGGTATGTTTCGTGCAGCCATTCCCGCAATGATCGCCTCCGCAGCGTTTGCGCTTGCCGGATGCGCAACGATGGATTCGATGTGGGGTTCGACGAAGGCCCTGTTCAGCGGCAGCAACGTGACGCTGAGCGGCGCCGAGGAAGTCCCGCCGGTCACGACCTCGGCGTCGGGCAGCGGCACCATCACGGTGAATGACGACAAGTCGGTGAGCGGCAGCTTCAAGTTGCAGAACGCCGCGCAGATCCTTGTGGCGCACATACACGTAGGTCCAGCGGGTAAGAACGGACCGATTATCATTCCACTGCAGAAGACCGCCGACAACGAATGGGTGGTCCCGGCGGGCGCGAAGCTCACCGAATCGCAGTATCAGAGCTATAAAGCGGGGGGGCTTTATGTGAACTTCCACAGCGCGCAGTACAAAGGCGGCGAGATCCGCGGGCAACTAAAGCCCTGAGCAATCACTGGCCCATCGCGCGGTCCGCGGCCCGCGCGATGGGCCTTTCAGGAATCTCAGGTCGGGAAGACCAAGTGTTTCTTTCTGGTTGATGAGCAACCGCAGGGCGAGGAGCTTCGCGAAATCGGCGTTTCAATCTAGCCTTGCCCCAGTTCCCTGGCGTCAATGATCTCGAGGCTGTGCTCGCTCTCGAATGATCCGCAAGCTCAAGTCAGGCAAATTCCGCCTCTACTCGCGAAGCAAGAACCCGCGAACCGGCAAGCGGCGCAATCTCGGCACGTTTCCGACCCGCGCGGCGGCCGGACGTCACGAGCGCGCGGTGCAGTATTTCAAGCGGCACCCCTAAGACTGCGTCACAGAATGAAACCGCTCTAACACCACCCCCCCAACCTTCGATTCACGGCTTCTGGAAAGAATCGACCCACCGCGGTTCAGCTCCGCACGGCTTCCGCCAGGGCTTTTTCGATCGTTCCCACGATTTCCGCTTCGTAGGCGCGGATGAAATCCACCCCGTCTTTGGGCGCGATACCGTACTTCTTCATGACCTCGTTCGGCGAGGGCTTGATCGTGTCCACGCGCTTGAAGAAGGCGACGGTGCGCGCGAGATCGCGGCCGAGCGCGTCGTATACGCTCTCGAGCAACGGGTAGTGGCGGCTGTACGTCATTTCGTTGGCCATGCCCACGTTGTTGAGGGACCCCCTCTTCCACGCCAGCACCCGCTCGGCTCTGCCGAAGATTCGCGCGCGCTCCTGCAGAAGCGCGTCCGTTGACATTTCCTTCCGCTCGTAGCGCGTGTAGTGCCCGGCGAGCTGCTCGTAGAGAGTCCTGATCGCGCGGGTGCGGTCGGATTCCACGTTGGCGTAGCGGCGGATCGCGGCGTGCTCGCGGGCCGCCACGCCGTATTTCTCCTCGCTGAAGGCCGCCATCGCCTTGTAGGCGATGAGGTTGCAGAGCGCCTCCTCGATGCCGTACGGAAACTCGAACTGCTCGTGGCAATCTTCGTGAATGATGAGATAAAGAAAGCGGTGCAGCTGGACGGCGAGCACCTCGGGGGTCACTGCGGCGCCGACTTCGCCGAGCACCTCTACCGTGCCGAAATAGACATCTGCGCCGTCGGCGTGGGCCCGGCATTCCTGGTCCGTGGCCGCATCGAACCACGGGATCGCCGGGTCTTCGTAGGAATACGGCAGGTAGAGGCGCGACACGTGGCCGCAGAAGGGAACGCTCCCCTGCTCTTCGGAGAATTCGAGGAAGACGTCCGTCTTTTTGAAGCCTATCCGCTGCTCGAACGCCCTGACCTCTTCGAGGAGCGGCTCCCACTCCTTCGGGACCCGCACGCCGGCGCATCCCGCAATCGCTGCCGCAAGCAGCGCGAGAGCAACAAACCTGACCGCAACGCCGCTCGTCACGCATTTCTCCTTCCCTCGTTCATTCTTACAGAATAACGTATTGTTCGGCTTGAAGGATGACAGTGCCGGGCGCAAAATCATCACTTCCATCCATGCCCGACCGCGCACCGCAGCCGGCGCCGCAAGGCGGCGCGGCCGACGCCCGACAATAGACAGGATTCACAGGTTCCAGCGATGGCAGCTGCGGCAAAACCGAAAACCACCGCCGGGCGCAAGCGGGCGCCCGCCAAGCGCGCGCCGAAAAAGGCCGCGGCGGGATCGCGCGGCATCGCGCCGGAAGACTGCCGGCTGGATGCGGCATCGCATGATATTGCCGAGCTGAGGCGCCGCATCGAGCAGGAAGGCGGCATCGTGCTCGGCGCCTACCGCGAGCCGCTCGGCGGCAACCCGGTGGTGTTCGCATCGCTGCCGATCGACAAGGTCGAGCCCACCCCCTTCCAGCGCGACTTGTCCGAAGCGCACCACAAGAAGCTCGCCGGCGTGCTCGATAAGACCGGGCTGTTCCTCGACCCGGTGATCGCGGTCACGGCGCCGAAGGAAGGCTTCTGGACGCCGAACGGCCGCCACCGGCTCGCCGCGATGCGCCGGCTCGGGGCGAAGGCGATCACCGCGCTCGTCGTCCCGAAGCGCGAGATCGCCTGGCAGATCCTCGCGCTGAACACCGAGAAGGCGCACAACCTGCGCGAGCGCTCGCTCGAAGTGATCCGCATCTACAAGGGACTGATCGACGAGGACGGCGCGCGCCCGGAAGCGGATTTCGCCTACTACCTCGAGGAGGCGGCGCTGGTGACGCTCGGCCTGTGCTACGAGAGGAAAGGCAATTTCGCCGGCGGCGCCTACGCGCCCATCCTGCGCAGGCTGGAAACGTTCTCGGGCGAGACGCTGCGCAAGGCGCTCGCCGCGCACGAAAAGCGTGCCGACGACGTATTCAAGCTCGACGAACTGGTCTCCCAAGCGGTGGCGAAGCTGAAAGCGCGCGGGCTGATGAGCCCCTACCTGCGGACGTTCGTCGTGGCGCGGATCAACCCGCTGCGCTGGATCCAGGGCGATCCACCGCCGCTTGAGGAGGTGCTCAAGACGATGCGCGAGCGCGCGGCGAAGTTCAACACCGACCGGATCAAGCAGGAAGACCTCGCTGTTATGGGCGGGACCCCTGACGAAGGATGAGGGACGAGAGACGAGAAACGAGGAACGAAGAACGAGGAACGGTCAAATCTTGCTGTTCAACTTGAGCGAATACTGCTCCTGCAGGTAGAGCTGGATCAAGCCGGCTCCTCTCTTGTCGATCTCCGTTACCTTCGTGCCCATGCCTGCTGGGCTGATATGCCTGATCTCGATCTTGCAGTTGAGAGTTTTTTCCGGGAACAGCTGGCATCTGAACTCAAGAACCTGGCCTACTGAAACCTCCTGGCTGCAAAGAATCAGGAAGCCACTGTCGCTCATGTCCTGGACCACGCACGGGAACCAGGCATCCTCGGTACCCAACGACCCAGCACTCAACGTCCCTTTCTCTCTAACCGGAATACGTGCTTCCGCGCGTAATTCACGCCCTTTCATAGCGGACTCCCCTAGCGATCATTGCGGGCACCCCAGTGGCCTCGGCACAGCCGATTATGTCACGCTTCACCATTTCACGCTTCACCATGTCACGCCTTATCACGTCACGCCGTTTCAAGACTACTGCGGCGGGATTCCCACATCCTGCACGACCTTTTTGTAGCGCTCCGCGTCCTTCTTGACGCGCGCGTGGAATTCCGCCGGCGGCATGCCGATGGTCTCTGCGCCCCCAACCACGGCGAAGCGCTCTTTCACGTCCGGGAATTTCAGCATGTCGACCGACACCGAGTACAGCTTGTTGATGATGTTCTTCGGCGTGCCCTTGGGAACGAAAAATCCCACCCAGATGGATGCGTCCACGCTGGGAATGCCGCCCTCCTGCACGGTCGGCCAGTCCGGCGTTTGCGCCGTCCGCTTGGCCGTGGTGGTGCCGAGCACCTTCACCCGCTTTGCTTGCAGGTGCGGCGTCACCCCGGGCAGCCCCGCGATGGTCCAGATGACCTCGTTCGTCGCGACCGCGGAAACGGCCGGCGCGCCGCCCTTGTACGGCACGTGCAGCATCTGGACGCCGGCGGCGACCGCCAGCCACTCGCTCGCGAGATGGTTGACCGATCCGGATCCCGGTGAGCCAAAGCTCACCTGGCCCGGCTTCGCCTTGGCCATCGCGACGAGGTCCTTGAAGCTGTTGATCGGCGACTGGCTGTTGACGACCACCAACATGGGCGCGTCGCTCAACATGACGACCGCCGTGAAATCGCGGTCCAGCTCGAACGGCACGCCCTTGAACACGAACGGGCTCACCGCGAACTCGCCCGTATGCGCCGAAAGGACCGTGTAGCCGTCCGGCGCTCCCCGCGCCGCGATGCCAACAGCGATGAAGCCGTTGCCGCCCGGCCGGTTGTCCACCACGATCCGCCATCCCAGGCGCTCGGTGATCTTGTTGGTGACGATGCGGGTGGTCGTGTCCACCACGCCGCCGGGCGCATAGGGCACCAGGACGCGGATCGGCTTGTTGGGATATTCCTGGCCGAAAGCGCCAGCTGCGACGGCCACGAATACAACCAGAAAGCCTGCGGTCAATGCTCGCATAGTTTCTCCTCTGTCAATTTGCAATCCCACCACCCCGTCGCCTTCAGCGCCACCCCTCCTCAATAAGGAGGGGAGCAACGCTTATGCGGTTGGGCGATTCATTCTAGTACCCGCCCCTTATCGGCGTACATCGGCGTTCATCGGCGGCTAAAAAAGATCTTTCCACTTCGCGCGGACCTTTTCCTGCAACTCCTTGCTCGCCTCCGCCACCTCGGGGAACTCATGGAGATGGTCGTAGGGACGGCAGGCGTCGATGATCGCCTTCGAGCTGAACGGCGCCTGGTACGGGTACGCGACGTACATCGGGTCGTTCTTCGATCCCATGCCGCGCTGGATGATGTCGATGTCCACCACCGGATCGGTGCGCGTGGCGACCGCCCACATCACTTCCTGGAGGTTGGACGGGTCGATGTCCTCGTCCACGACGACGGAATAGCGCGACATGTACGCGGCGATCCCGCACTGGTTCAGGATATGCCCTGCCTGCCTGGCGTGACCGGCGTAGCGCTGCTGGATCGCCACCACGTTGAACATGCGCGCCCCGCCGATCTCGTGCGCCCAGACCGACTTCACGTCGGGCACGCCCGCGGCGAGCAGCGCGTCGAACAACATGGCCGAGCGCATCACCGCCTTCGAGTACGAATAGTCGTTGGGCGGCTTCGCGGGCGGGCTGCCCACCATGATCGGGTCGTTCCGGTAATAGATACGCTCGATTCTCACCGCCGGGGCGGCCGCCGCCTTCCCCGGGTAGTAGCCGTGGAACTCCCCGAACGGCCCCTCGATCCGCACGTCGCCGGGGTGCGCCCAGCCCTCGAGCACGATTTCGGACGCGGCGGGCACCGGCAGGCCGGTCAGCTGGCCCTTCACGACCGACACCGGCTCCCCGAGGATCGCGCCGATATAGTTGTACTCGCACATGCCGAACGGTACCTCGATGCCCGATACCAGGTAGCCAAGGGGATCGCAGCCGCACACGATCGCCACCGGGAACGGCTTGCCCGCCTTCATGTATTTTTCATATTGAATCGCGCCGTGCTTGCCCGGCACCATGTCGAGCCCGACGGTGGTCCGGTCGTGGACCTGCACGCGGTAGGTGCCGACGTTCACCCACTCCGAATCGAAATCGCGGGTCACCACGCAGCAGCCGGTGCCGATGTAGCGGCCGCCGTCCTTCTCGTGCCAGAAAGGAGACGGGAAGGTGAAAAGATCGACCTTCCCGTCTCCTTTAATATTCTCTAAAACAGGACCGGTCTCGGCCGGCACGGAGTCGTATTTGGGCGCTTCCGATTGCCACAATGCAGGCTTGCCGCGCAGCTTTTGCACCAGGCCGTGGTGCGCCTTCTCGACACCCAGGCGCAGGATGGAGGAAAGCCTGCCCGGACTGCTCGTGCTGCAGGTGAGGACGCGGAACCCCTTCGGATAGCCCGCGATCTCGTCGAACAGCAGCGCCGGCGGGCTCGCCTTCTTGACGTTCAGCTCGCTGATCGCGCCCAGCTCGAGGTTCCAATCCGCGCCGCGGACGTCCCTCACCTCGCCGAGCCTCCGCGCCTCCTCGAGCCAGGCGCGGAGATCGAGCGGGTTGCCTGATGCGGCGCGTGTCATGAGGTCAGCTCTCGTGGTGTCGGAATCATCGCGCCGCATTACGCATCCGCGCAGCCAGCTTAACCGCTTCGATGATTTCAGGATAGGCGGCGCAGCGGCAGAGGTTTCCCGAGAGATAGTGCCGGATCTCGTCTTCCGTGGGGTCCGGCTTCTCGTCGAGCAGCTGGCGCGTCATCAGCACGAAGCCGGGCGTGCAGAAACCGCACTGGAACGCGCCGCACCGGATGAACGCTTCCTGCACGGCGTCGAGCCCCGTGCCGGACGCGGACCGCTCGATCGTCGCGACGTCCGCGCCGTCCGCGAACGCGGCGAGATACAGGCAACCGGACACCGCGGCCCCGTTCACGAGCACCGTGCAGCAGCCGCACAGCCCCTCCCCGCAGCTCTCCCGCGCGCCGGTGAGGCCGAACCGGTTCTGCAGCAGCTCGACCAGGTTCCAGTGCGGCGGCACCTCCGCGGTAACCGCCTCGCCGTTCAGCGTAAACTTGATTGTCCGCATTGCCACGCTCATGTCACGAGAAAAGGGGTCAGGACCCTTTTTTACTTTTGTCACGAGAAAAGGGGTCAGGACCCTTTTTTACTTTCCCACCGCCAGGTAGCGACCACCAAAAAGGGTCCTGACCCCTTTTCTCCGCTCTGTTTGATTTCATTCCGTGTGTTTCCGTGTGTTTCCGTGGCTAATCGTCTTTCAACGGATTGCCCTGCTTCGCACGCAGCGCACGGTAAACAGCCTCGGCGGTTAAAGGCAAGGACGTCAGGCGCACGCCCACCGCGTCGTCTATCGCATTGGCGATCGCCGGGGAGACACCGAACGTCCCGGTTTCGCCGACGCCCTTCGCGCCGAAGGGCCCGCTCTTTTGATCCGCGTCCACCGCCTCGTTGGCGATGGCGGTAGGCAGGTCCAGCATCCCGGGAATCTTGTATCCGGCGAGCGATGCGTTGGTGCACTGCCCGGCCTGGAACTCCATTTTCTCGAACATCGTGAAGCCCAGCTGCATGATCGCGGCGCCGGAGAGCTGCGTGTCCACGATCGCGGGGTTGACCGGCCTGCCGACGTCGGCGACGTTGACAAGCCGCGCGATCTTGACGTGGCCGGTCTCCGTATCCACTTCAACCTCCACGCCGGTCGCGCCGACCATCCAGAACGGAGTCACGTTCTCCGAGAGGCCCGTATCGTGGTCCGGTGACTGGTAAGCCGGAATGAAGCTGCCGGTACCCACGATGTTGCCCGCCTGCATGCCGTACTTCTTGCGGAAGATATCCGGGATCGGCGTCGTTTCCGCCGACAGTCCCAGCTCGCGCGCCAGCGCCAGCAGCTTGTCGCGCGCGTCCTCGGCGGCGAGCTTCACGGCATTGCCCATGTGGAACGTCGAGCGCGAGCCGAGCGTCGCCATGTCGTATGGGGTCACGTCGGTGTCGGGGTGCACGACCGTGATCGACTCGATCGGGACGCCGAGCACTTCCGCGACAATCTGCGCCAGTGCCGTGTCGGAGCCCTGCCCCATGTCGACGGTGCTGCAGTAGAGGCTGCAGCTCCCGTCGGCGTAGAGATTGACGATCGCCACCGAGGTCGTGGGCGAGATGACCGCCTTGAAGCCGATCGCGATACCGCGGCCGCGGCGCACCGTGCCGCTGCCCCGGTCAAAGGGCTTGCCCCAGTCCATGCGCGCCGCCACCCGTTCGAGCACCTTGTCGACCGCCGCGTCCCGCATCACCGTGCCGGTCGCCTGCGGGCGGCCGTCGCGCAGGATGTTCTTGCGTCGGAATTCGAGCGGGTCCATCTTCAGCTCGCGCGCGATCATGTCGGTATGGCTTTCATACGCCCACACCAGCTGCGGGATGCCGAAACCGCGCAGCGCGCCCGCCGGCGGCAGGTTCGTGTACAGCGCGTAGGAGTCGATGTGCACGTTCGCGATGTCATAGGGGCCCGGAGCGGTGAAACCGGACTTCTGCGTGATGCGCGGCCCGACGTCGGCATAGGCGCCGCCGTTCCACCACACCTCGCACAGCCGGCCCGTGATGCGCCCGTCGCGGGCGACGGCGCTCTTGATGCGCAGCGTGGCAGCGTGCTTGGTGAGCGTATAGAACTGCTCCTCCATCGTGAGCGCGATCTTGACCGGGCGGCGGACGAGCAGCGCGAGCGCGCTCACCAGCGCCTCGAGCTTGATATAGAGCTTGCCGCCGAATCCGCCGCCGAGGTACGGCACCTTGACCCGCACCCGGTTCTCCGGCCTGCCGAGCAGCCGCGCGATCTCGCTGCGCACGAACGACGGGCTTTGCGACGCGGTGTGGATCGTAAGCGACGGCTCGCCGGGCTCCGCCACGGAGACAAAAGGCTCGAGTGGCACGTGCAGCACCTGCTGGGTGCGGAACGTGTGCTCGAACACGTGCGTGGCCTCCTGGAACGCGCGCTCCACGTCGCCACGGCGCAGGTGAAAATCGAGCGCGACGTTGGTGTTCTTCCGGCCCTGGAGATGCTTCAGGTCGGGAAACGTCCCGGCGGGCTTCAACACCTCGTGCACGATCGCCTGCGACGTCGCCGCCTCGACTTCATCGTATACCGCCGGCAGGGCTTCGTACTGGACATCCATGAGGCCCGCCGCTTCCTCCGCGACATGCGGGTCGGACGCCAGCACGACTGCGACCGGCTCGCCGGTGTAGCGCACCTTGTCAATCGCGAGGATCGGCTGGTCGTGGAACGCGGGCCCATAGTACGGCTCGGGGATGATGGCGCGGATGTCCTGTGCCGTCACGACGCGATGGACGCCGGGGACTGCCTGGGCGGCCGTGACGTCGATGCGCTTGATGCGCCCGTGCGCCACCGTGCTGCGGAAGATCTTCCCGTACAGCATCCCGGGCAGGCGCAGATTGTGCACGTACTCGGCACGGCCCGTGACCTTGGCCCGGCCTTCGAGGCGCGGGACCGAGTGGCCGATAGGGCCGATTTGTGCCGTCTTGGTTGCCATCTCTTATGAAGAAGCGTGATTCGTGATTCGTGATTCGTGATTCGACCCCACCACCCCGCCTGCTTCGCAGGCACCCCTCCTCAGGAAGGAGGGGAATTCTGTAGACACTCCCCGCCTTTTCAAGGGTGAGCCGGGGCACTCCCCTCCTGCCCGAGGGTGCGCGGGGTACTCCCCTCCTGCCGGAGGAGGGGTGTCACGAAGTGACGGGGTGGTGGGAGTAAACGTGCCTGCGCACGTTCGAGCCGGCGAACGCCCGATTCGATGCGGTGCGGCGGGCCGAGCGGGGTGGCGCAAAGCGCCGGGGTGGTTAGCGCTGGTCATTGGTCACCGGTCACGAGGCTGCGAGCGCGGCGCGAACTGCGCGCGCAACGTAGACGCGCAGAAGCTCGCGCTTGTAGGCAGCCGTCCCGTGCTGGTCTCCGATCACGGCGGCCTCCGCAGCGGCGGCCTCGCCTGCGCGACGCAGCACGGCGTCGTCCGCGCGCGCGCCGCGCAGGACATCCTCCGCTTTCGCAAGGCGCGTCGGCGTGTCGGTCGTCGCGCCGATCACGATGCGGGCGTCGCGAACGACAGCGCCGTCGGTGTCGAGCGCGACGGCTACGCCGAGCGCTGGCCAGTCGTCCGCGGACCGCGTCGTGCATTTGAGATAGGCGGCGCGTCTGGTGCCTTGCGCCGGCACGGTCACTTCCGCGATGAGCTCGCTGCGTCCGAGCGTCGTTTCGAGATAGCCCAAGTACAGCTTGTCGAGCGGCAGGATTCGTTCTCCGGCAGGGCTTACGATGGTGATGCTCGCGCCGAGCGCAATCAGTACCGGTGGCAGGTCCATGTGCGGATCGGCGTGCGCCAGGTGCCCACCCACGGTCGCGACGTTGCGCACGCGCACGTTGGACAACGTCTTCAGGGTGCGCGTGATGACCGGCGCCTGGCTCTTCACGACCGGCGAGCGCCCAAGCGCCGACAGAGTTGCCATGGCGCCGATGCGAAGACCGCCGCCGGGAGTCGTTTCGATGGTGGAGTACTTGCTCTCCACCGCCCGCAGGCTGACAAGCCGGGCCGGACGCAGCACGCCCATTTTCATCATCAGCATCACAGCGGTGCCGCCAGCGATTGGACGAACCGGGGTTTCCCCGGAATCGAGCAGTCCGGCCGCTTCACGCAGCGTGCGTGGCTCAAGCAGCTCGAATGGCGTCATGCGGGAGCCCTAAAGCTATTGGAATCGCGGATAATTGCAGATAAGCGATCGAACAAAGGCACGGGACGATTCTAGTTGGACGCCAAGCGATGCAGAACTTTACTGGCAAGGTAGAGAAAATTCAAGGAAATAGGCGGCCTCCGAGCGAACTGTGGCAAGTTTCAGAGTAATCATGTCGGCCGCCTATGTGCCCTCAACTGTCGCATCGCGAAAGGTTGAAAATGCGGACAAGGCAAGGCGCAAGAGAATAGCCACTCCAACCGCTTGCCAATCTACAGCCCCGTCGAAACTCTGAGCGCCCTCTTCCATTCTTCCCCGGTCCCTGATCCGCGTTCCTGTACATTAGGAGTTTGTCGGACATAGGTCTGACAAACTCATTTGTGCTAAAATCGCGCCCTTTTGCATCGCACCAAACCGTACCCTTAATGCGCTCGCCCGGAACCGACAAGATGGATACCAGCGTCAGCACGTCGCTCGCCAGCGACCCTGCGGGCCCCCCGCTGCGCGCGCCGAGTCCGGGTCGCGCCATCCGCAACATCGCGATCATCGCCCACGTCGACCACGGCAAGACCACGCTGGTCGACAAGCTGCTGCGCCAGTCCGGCACGTTCGC
>JBGQGU010000016.1:0-14957 GCA_041497655.1 Gammaproteobacteria bacterium | reverse complement strand
CGGATCGCACGCCGGCCGGCGCGATTGTCGCGATCATGGAGATCTGGGGCGTCAACGACACGATGCGGCGCCATGCCGCCGAATTCGCGGAGGCGGGCTTCGTGTGCCTGGTCCCGGACCTGTTCTGGCGGCAGGAGCCCGGCGTGGAACTGTCGGATTCCAATCCGGAGCACGTGAAGAAGGCATTCGACCTCTACTACGACTTCGATTACGACCTGGGCGTCCGCGACATGGAAGATACGGCCCGCTATCTGGAAGGCATCTCCGAGTGCAATGGTCGAGTCGGGGCGGTCGGCTACTGCCTGGGCGGCAAGCTCTGCTACCTGATGTGCTGCCGCACCGATATCGATTGCGCGGTCGCCTATTACGGCACCTACATCGAGCACCACATCCGCGAGGTGGGCAACCTGCACCGGCCCTTCATGCTGCACATGGCGATGCGTGACCGCTGGGTGCAGGCGGAAGTGAACGACCTGCTGGAACGCAGGCTCTCGCCCAACCCGCTCGCGACGATCCACAAGTATCCGGGAGCGGACCATGCGTTCGCCCGCCACGGGGGCAGGACCTACAGCAAGCCCGAGGCGGACCGGGCGCTCGCGCTCACTATCGACTTCTTCAAGCGGCATCTTTCTTGAGAACGCGTGACGTGATACTTCGTGACTGGGTGGTGCGTGACGTGGTACGGCGTGACATGATGATGCGAGTTATGTCAGCACGCATCAAGCAGCACGCCTTACCATGTCACGATTCACCATGTCACGCATCACCCGAGGAAAAGTAATGAAACGACTCTACGGCAACATCATTGTGGTGGTACTGGGGAGCCTGACGGCAGCGGGCGCGCTGGCGCAGGCGTTTCCAGTGAAACCGGTACGCCTGGTGGTGGCATTCGCCCCCGGAGGGGCGACCGACACGTTTGCCCGGGTGACGGCCGCGGAGATGAGCAAGAGCCTCGGCCAGCAGGTCTTGGTCGAGAATCGCCCGGGCGCCGGCACGACGATCGCGGCCGAGTTCATCGCCAAGTCCCCGCCGGACGGATACACGCTGCTCTTCACCGACCTCTCGACGCACGCCATCACGCCCTCGATCTACCCGAAACTGGCGTATCACCCGCTGCGGGATTTTGTCGCGGTCGCGCCGGTGTCCACGTCGCCACTGATTATGGTTGCGCATCCTTCGGTCGGCGTGAAGTCGGCCCGTGAGTTGATCGCGCTGGCGAAGAAGCACCCGGGCATCACCTGCGGCAACGCGGGCATCGGCACGGTCACCCATATGGCGGCCGAAAAGTTCCGGATGCGCGCGGGCATCGATCTCACGGCGGTCAACTACAAGGGCGGGGCCACTTCGACGATCTCGCTCCTTACCGGGGAAATCGCCCTCATCGTCACTACCATCCCGGCGGCGCTCGAATACGTGCGCGTGAAAAGACTGGTGGCGATCGGCCTGACCGCGGAGAAGCGCTCGGCCCTGCTGCCCGATATTCCCGCCCTCGGTGAGACCGTCAAGGGCGTGGAGGCCGCCGTCATCGCCGGGGTGCTGGCGCCCGCCGCCACGCCGCGCGCCGTGATCGAGCGCCTCAACGCGGAATTCGCCAGGGCGGTGGACAGCCCCAAGGCCAGGGAAATTTTCGCCGTCAACGCCGCCGAGGCCATGAAGGCGAGCCCGGAAGCCATGCAACGCTCCCTGGAGCAGGACGTCAAGACGTGGGCGGAGGTTGTGAAGGCGACAGGCGTCAAACTGCAGTGATGAGTGGGCAGGTGATTACCACTCATAGTTGGCAGTTGGCAGCCGTCAGTTGGCAGCAACTGCAAACTGCCCACTGCAAACTGCAAACTTCGGGCGTCGAATCACGCTTCATGAGGAGCCAACCGTGACGCGACCACTGACCATCGACACGCACGCGCACTATTTTCCCGAGTCGTACCTGAAGCTGATCGCGGATCACGGCAAGCGCTGCGGCACCACGGTGGTGACCGATCCCTCGGGCGCGCGGTTCATACAGGTGGGCCTGCTGCTGCGCACCGGGCCCATCACGTCGGAGTTCTACGATCTCGATGACCGGCTGAAAACGATGAACAAGACCGGTGTCGGGATGCACGCGCTGTCGCTTACTCAGCCAATGGTTTACTGGGCGGACGACGAGCTGGGACTGAGGCTCAGCGTGGCCTTCAATGACGCGGCGAGCGAGGCGCACCGCAAGCACCCCGACCGCTTCATCGGCTTCGCCTGCCTGCCGCTCCAGAACCCCAACCTCGCGCTCGAGGAGCTCGAGCGGGTGGCGCGACTGCCGGGCATCCGCGGCATTTACATGGCGACTGCCGTGCGCGACCGCGAGCTCTCCGATCGCAGCTTCTTTCCGGTCTACGAGCGCATTGCCGATCTGAGACTGCCGATCTTCCTGCACCCGATGATGATCAACAACGAGCGGCTGCTGCAGTACTACCTCATCAATCTGCTGGGAAACCCCTTCGACGCGGCCATTGCGGCCGCCCATCTCATCTTCGGCGGCGTAATGGATGCCTTCCCGAAGCTGGAGGTGAGCCTGCCGCATGCCGGCGGCGCGCTGCCGATCCTGCGCGGGCGCCTCGACCGCGGCTTCGAGATTCGCGGCGAGTGCAGGGTCATTCCGCGCCCGCCCAGCGAGTACTTGCGCCGCTTCACCTACGACACCATCAGCTACTCGGCCCCGATCATGGACTACCTGGTGGAGCTGGTCGGGGCGGAGCGCATCATGATGGGCAGCGATTACTGCTTCGACATCGCCTACAACGACCCCGTGAAGATCGTGAAGGAGATGAAGTCGGTGAACGACCGGCAGCGCCAGCAGATACTGTGGGGCAATGCGGCCAGGCTCCTGCGCCTGGCGTGACTCGTTGCTCGTTTCTCGTTGCTAGATGGGGAAGCCTGTCGATCGCGTCCTGCGCCGCACGAGTAACGAGTAACGAGAAACGAGTCACTTCTTTTCAAGAAGGCGCATGACGCACGCCCATTCTGCGGGCGTCACCGGTGTGATGGAGAGCCGGTTGCCGCGCTGGAGCACCTGCAAGTTCTTCAGGGCCTTGTGGCCGCGCAACTCGACGAGGCCCACCACGCGCGTCTTTTTTACGAACTTCACATCCACGCTGAACCAGCGCGGCTCGCCCCGGGGCGCGCCCGGATCGTAATGCCTGCTTTTCCGGTCGAATTGCGTCGGGTCCGGGTAGGCGCCTGTGCTGACTTCGACGATGCCGACGATGCCGGGCTCCTCGCAGCTCGAGTGGTAGAAGAAACCGCGGTCGCCGGGCTGCATCTCGTCGCGCATGAAGTTGCGCGCCCGGTAGTTGCGCACGCCGGTCCAGGCCGTGACCTGGTCCCGCGCGAGGTCGTCGACGCCGTAGGTGGAGGGCTCGGACTTCAAGAGCCAGTAACGCATGCGCGGGTGAATGTTCCCTATTCCCCGATTCCAAAAAAAATGCGGCGACCGCCGCATTTTTGTGTGGACCCCCGCCTGTGCCGTTAGGCCTGGATCTTGAACCAACTGTTCAAGGTCGGTCGCCTTCCGAGCCCATTAGGCGCTTCCATGTCGGATGCGCACACCGGAGCTGCTTGAGTCGGCGTCCAGATTCAACGATGTTGGTTCAAAGAATCTAAGGCCCTAAAAACGAACACCGCAGGGGATATTCAGAATAATTTGCTCTGATCGCGCAGCGCCTGATCGAGCGTCGTCTCCATGCTTTGCATTCTACGCTTTAGCGCTGCCATGTCAAAACCGCCGACCTTCGTGGTGAGCAGCTCGTGCGCGATATTGAGTGCCGCCATGATGGCGATGCGCTCGACCCCGATCACTTTCCCGTTGTCCCGGATCTCGTCCATCTTCCGGTTGAGGTATTCGACCGCTTCGAGCAGCTCCTTCTGCTCGTTTTCCGGGCACGCGACGCGAAATTCGCGCCCCATGACGTTGATCTGCAGGGCCTTGGGATCCACGCTCATGTGTCTTCTTCAGGAATCTGATTAAGCAGATTCTCCAAGCGGTTGGTCGCGGTGCCGATTTTGTCGGCGAGTTGCTTGTTGTCGCTGATGGCGGAAGCAAGCTGCTGGCGCAGTTGCTGGTTGTCGTCGCGCAAGCGCTGGCACAGCTCGACGAATTGGGTGAGTTTTCGTTCGAGCGATTTGAATTCCGCTTCCATCGGCACACTATAGTTTCAAAAATCCTGTTAAGTCAACTGCTAACGACCATTTTTGAATGTTGTTTAGCATAAAGACCACCGTTGAATCGCGAGGTATCTTCCACCCCTCGAAATCCCTTCAGGATCCACTCCCCAAAGGCGCGAAAAGGCGGCGGTTTTAAGGGTCTGACGTGGCGTGAAAAATTACCGCTCGGCGGCAGGCCCGAGCATTGCCGCACCGCAGAACGCGGGTTGAGCCGCCAGGAGCCGGTGGTTACAATCAGACCCGTGCAGGGGGGCCGCGCTACCCGTAAGCGGCACCCGCCTGCACTCGGTACCGGGTGCCCGACCGCGATCTCTCGCGGCGGGTTAAACGGGAAACAGGTGCGGCGAACCGCCGGTTCGCAGTTGCAAGTTGGCAGTCGGCAGTTGGCAGATCGGCCTTCTGCAAACTGCAAACTGCAGACTGACGGCTAAGCTTAGGCCTGTGCTGCCCCCGCAACGGTAAGCGAGTGTGGGTCCGCCACTACGCCACTGAGCGATGTGCGCTTGGGAAGGCGGCGGATCAAGTTCTCGCGAGCCCGTAGACCGGCCTGGGCCGATGTTTGAGGTGATGTCGCGGGGTTGCGACGGTCCCGGCGCTGTGTCCGAGCTGTTTCCCCGCGCGTCCCCTCGTTGAATCCGTTGCATGCGGCGGGCATGCGCAAGGGGAAAAATATGTCTTGCAGAAATGGAATCGCCGCGGCGTTGTCCGCCGCCGCGTGCGTTGCCGTTGCAGCCGAACGGCCGGTCACGGTCGGCGAGCCGGTCATCGTCACGGCGACGCGTTTCGAGGACCGTTACCTCGACAAGCCGGTGAACGTAACGGTCATCACCGCGGAGGATATCCGGAACAGCGCGGCGAGGACCGTGCCCGACCTGCTGTCGGAGCAGGCCGGCATCGCCAGCCACGACTTCTTCGGCAACAACGCGGCAACCACCACGGTGGACCTGCGCGGCTTCGGCATCACCGGAACGCAGAATACCCTGATCCTGCTCGACGGGCGGCGGCTTGCCGACGACGATCTTTCCGGGGTGCAGTGGTCGGCGATCCCGCTCGCCGCCATCGAGCGCATCGAGATCGTGCGCGGCAGCGGAGCCGTGCAATATGGCGACGGGGCGACCACGGGCGTCATCAATATCATCACCAGGTCGCCGTCGAGAATCGGCAACCTGGCCGTGGTGCAGGGAAGGGCGGGCTCGTACGACACGCTGGAGGGACAGCTCTACGCGAACCATTTCACCGGCAACATCGGCTTTAACCTGATCGCGTCCAATTTCCGGTCCGATGGCTACCGCGACAACAACACCAACCGCCAGAGTAACGTGCAGGCCGAGATGAGGCTGCTCTCCGAGCGGGGCGACACTTCGTTCAAGATCGGCAATGACAACCAGGGCATCCGGCTGCCGGGAGCCCGCACCGTGCAGCCGAGCGCCGGCGTCAATCAGCTCGAGACCGACCGGCGCGGCACGTCCACCCCACTCGACTACGCACAGCGCGCAGGCAATCGCGTGACGCTCGATTGGCGCCAGGAAACGGGAATCGGGGAATTCAATCTCGGCCTGGGCTACCGCGACAAGGAGCAGACCTCGTACTTCGACCAGGGAGGCTTCCCTGACTATCGAGTCGCGAACCTCGGCGTGTGGTCGGTTTCACCGCGCATGCGGTTTCCACAGCCCCTTGCCGGATTACCCAATACGCTCGTTGCGGGCCTGGACTGGTATCGCTGGGATTACCGGCTGCGGGTGTCGAACTCGCAGGCCAACATCGCGCACCCGTTCAATACCGTTGATGCGACGCAGGAGAATTCGGCGCTCTACGTGCAGGACACGATGCAGCTCTCGCCGCGCCTGACGCTCGTTGCCGGCGCGCGCCGCGAGCGCTACAAGATCAGCGCCAGTGATTGGTTCGACCCCACGGCGCCGGGCGGCGCGTTCGGCTCGGGCGCAGCGCCGGGCAGTCAGGAGGAGTCGGAGCATGCCTATGAGCTGGGCCTCCGCTATCAGTTCGCCGGGGAATGGGCGGCGGTCGGCAGGATCGGGCGCAGCTACCGCTTCGCCAACGTGGACGAGATCTACGAGTTCTCCGGGCCACCTCAGTTCTCGCGCGAGTTCCAGTTCCTGCGGCCGCAGACTGCGCAAACCTACGAAGTCGGCCTCGAGCGGCGGACGGCGAGCGGCGCGCTGCGCGCAACGTTTTTCAACATCGACGTCACCGACGAGATCCATCTCGACGCCTTCAGCACCGGCATCGGCAACACCAACCTGCCTCCTACAAGGCGGCGCGGGCTGGAGCTCGAGGTGCAGCAGGCGCTGGGGAGGACGCTCCGATTGACGGGCAGCTACAGCTACACCAAAGCCGGATTTCTCGAAGGCACGCTGGCGAACGTCATGATCGCCGGCAAGACCGTGCCGCTGGTGTCGCCCCACAAGCTGAATGTGGGCGCCTCTTGGGCCGTCGCCCCCAAGACGCGGCTGAACGCGCTCGTCACCTATGTCAGCAGCCAGTTCATGGACAACGACGAGGGCAACACGCTCGGGGTGAAAATCCCGGCCTACACGGTGGCAGACCTCAAGCTGGTGTGGCAGGAGGGGGGCTGGCGCGTTTCCGCGGCGGTCAACAACCTGCTCAACGAGAAGTACTACAACTACGCCGTGCGCAGCCAGTTTGTCGCCGACCGCTACAACGCCTATCCCCTCCCCGAGCGCAATTTCACGATGACGGCGGAATACGCCTTCCGCTGAACCGGCGACCGGCAACCCGCCACCATTCGCCAGGCACGGGCCACTGGCCACCGGTCGCCGGTTTTTGCTATCGTGTGCCTGATGCGCACGCTGACCAGCACCGAGCTCTACCTGCGGCTGCTTTCGTACGTCAAGCCGTACTGGAGGATATTCGCGCTCGGCATACTCGGCATGACCATGGTGGCGGCGACCGAGCCGGTGCTGCCGGCGCTGATGAAGCCGCTCATCGAAGGCACCTTCATCGAGAAGGACCCGGTCGTCATGCAGTGGCTGCCGGCCGCGATCGTTGCCCTGTTCCTGGTGCGCGGCCTTGCCAATTTTCTCGCCGCCTATGGCATCAACTGGGTGGGGACGCGGCTGGTGACCGATCTCCGCAACGCCATGTTCGGGAAGCTGCTGGCGCTGCCCGCCGCGTTCTTCGAGCAACGGCCCTCCGGAGTGCTCATCTCCAAGCTCACTTTCGACGTGACACAGGTGACCGCGGCCGCCACCAGCGCTCTCACCATCGTGTTCCGGGACACGCTCGCGATCGTG
The DNA here is from genome assembly GCA_041497655.1 of Gammaproteobacteria bacterium. GTDB lineage: Bacteria > Pseudomonadota > Gammaproteobacteria > Burkholderiales > SG8-41 > SG8-41. The sequence goes on along the minus strand of JBGQGU010000016.1, from coordinate 7,494 downwards.
GGGCTGCTGGCGTACCTGATGTGGCTCAACTGGAAGCTCACCCTGTTCGCGCTGGCGATGGCGCCGCTCATCGTCGGCGTCGTGCGCGTGTTGAGCGTGCGGCTGCGCAGGTCGAGCCGCGAAGTCCAGGATGCGATGGGCTATATCACTCAAGTGATCGAGGAGGCGATCGGCGGGCACAAGGTGGTGAAGCTGTTCGGCGGGCAGGATTACGAGCAGCGGCGCTTCGACCAGGAGGCGAACCGCGTGCGGCGGCACTTGATGAAGCAGGTCTCCGCGATTGCGGCAAGCGCGCCCGTCGTGCAGTTGATCGCGGCGGTCGCGCTCGCGATCATCATCTGGTTCGCGATGCTGCAGACCAGCGCCGCACAGCTTTCGGTGGGCGAGTTCGTGGCCTTCGTCACCGGGATGCTGCTCCTCACGGCGCCGCTCAAGCGCGTGACCGACATCAACGAGTACCTGCAGAAGGGGCTCGCCGCCGCCGAGAGCGTGTTCAGGCTGATCGACGAGGAGGCGGAGCCTGACCGCGGCACGCGGACAGTCGGCCGCGCGCGAGGCGAGATCCGGTTCGAGAACGTGGGCTTTCACTACGGCGACCCGGAACGGCCGGCGCTGGAGGGCATCGAGCTTGCCATTGCACCCGGGCAGACGGTGGCGCTGGTCGGCCCTTCGGGGGCAGGCAAGACGACGCTTGCGAACCTGGTGCCGCGCTTCTATCGTCCGACCGGCGGGCGCGTGCTGCTCGACGGACACGATCTCGAGACGCTCACCCTCGGTAGCCTGCGCGCCAACATCGCGCTGGTCAGCCAGGACGTCGTGCTGTTCAACGACACGGTGGCGGCCAACATCGCCTACGGAGCGATGAACGGCGCGGCGGAGAGGGACATCGTCGCCGCTGCCGAGGCGGCGCACGCGATGGAATTCATCCGCGAGATGCCGCGGGGGCTCGCGACCCTCATCGGCGAGAACGGGGTGAAGCTCTCCGGGGGGCAGCGCCAGCGGCTGGCGATCGCGCGCGCGCTCCTGAAGAACGCTCCGGTGCTGGTGCTCGACGAGGCGACCTCCGCCCTTGATACCGAGTCGGAACGCCACGTGCAGGCGGCGCTCGAGACGCTGATGCGCGGGCGCACCACGGTGGTCATCGCGCACCGGCTGTCCACCGTCGAGAACGCGGACCGCATCGTGGTGCTCGACCGCGGCCGCATCGCGGAGACCGGCACCCACCGCGAGCTGTTGGAGCGCGGCGGGATCTACGACAAACTGTACCGCATCCAGTTCGCGAAGGATTTTGCCGACTCCAGCGCCGACAAAATCCTGAGCGAAGGGAGTGAATCGCGCAGGAGTCTGTAGCCGCGGCCATGGCCCATCTCTCCGTCGTCACGCCGGTTTACCGCGCCGAGGGCTGCCTCGAGGAGCTCTACCGCAGGCTGGTTGCCGCGCTCTCGGGCATCACGCAGGATTTTGAGATCATCATGGTCGAGGACTGCGGGGGCGACCGCTCGTGGGAGATCATCCAGGGCCTCGCGCGCCGGGACGCGCGGGTGAAGGGCATCCAGTTCAGCCGCAATTTCGGCCAGCACTACGGCATCACCGCGGGGCTCGACCACTGCGACGGCGACTGGGTGGTGGTGATGGACTGCGACCTGCAGGACCGGCCCGAGGAGATCCCACGGCTCTACGCCAGGGCGCGCGAGGGCTACGACGTGGTGCTCGCGCGCCGGGGCCGGCGCTCCGACGGCGCGGCGAAGCGCCTGGCGTCGTGGCTGTTCTACCGGGTCTTCAGCTGGCTCGCCGACATCGAGTACGACGGCCAGAGCGGGAACTTCCGCATCGTCTCGCGCAAGGTGGTCGCGAACTTCCGTCAGATGCGGGAGCAGCTGCGCTTCTTCGGCGGCCAGGTGAAATGGATGGGGTTCCCCACCGCGGCGATTGACGTGCAGCACGACGAGCGCTACGCCGGCCCCTCGACCTACACGGCGGCGAAACTGCTGCGGCTTGCCGCCGAGACCATCGTCGCCTACTCCGACAAGCCGCTGCGGCTGTCGGTGCGCTTCGGCTTCGTGCTCGCATTTCTCGCGTTCTGCTACGGCATCTATATCATCGTCCGGGCGCTGCTCTACGGCTCGCCGATCACGGGCTGGAGCAGCCTCATCGCCTCGGTCTACTTCATCGGCGGCATCATCATCGCCATCCTTGGCGTAATCGGCATCTACCTCGGCAAGACCTTCGACGAGGCGAAGAAGCGGCCACTCTACATAGTGATAGATACTACTTTCGATGGCGGTCGCAAAACCGATTGAGCGCGTGCCGTGGGACAGCGCGGCGCTGGGTTGCGAGGCGTACGAGCTTCAGTCCGCGGCGCCGGAAACGCTGGCCCAGGCGCGGACGCCCGGCCACTACACCGTCAGGGTGGACCCGCTCGCGGACAAGCGCATCCTGCACGAGAACGGCTTCTATTACTGCGACACCCTGATCGAGCCGTACTGCGCCGCGCGCGAGTTCAAGCTGCAGCCGCATCCGGCCGCGGGCGTGAGCCGCGACGCCGCCCTGGAGCCCCTGCTGGCGATCTGCCGCGGCGCGTTCGAGCAAGGGCGCTTCCACCGCGATCTCAACGTCGAGCGCGCGCGCGCCGACCTGCGCTACGAGAACTGGTTGAGGACTCTGCACGCGGCGGGCAAGGTCTACGGTCTGTTGTGGGAAGATGAGCTCGCGGGCTTCATCGCCCACGAAGGCGGCAAACTGGTGCTGCACGCGCTGGGCGCGAAGCACCGCGGCCGCGGGCTTGCGAGGCACCTGTGGAGCGCGGTGTGCGTCGATCTCGCGCGGCAGGGGGTACCGGAGCTGACGAGCTCGATCTCGGCCACCAACCTCGCCGCGCTCAACCTCTATGTATCGCTGGGATTTCGCTTCCGCAACCCCGTCGATGTCTACCACCGGGTGATCCGATGAGCTATTTCTACGTCGCTTGCACCGTTCTCCTCACCGTCTACGGCCAGCTCGTGATCAAGTGGCAGGTGCTGGCGGCGGGCGCGTTCCCGGAGGCGCCGGGCGAAAAGATGCTGTTCCTCGCCCGGCTGCTGGTGAATCCCTGGATCGTTTCCGCGCTCGCCGCGGCGCTCGCCGCCGCGGTGACGTGGATGGCGGCGATGACCAAGCTCGACCTCTCGCACGCCTATCCCTTCCTGAGCGCCGTCTTCGTGCTGGTGCCGCTCGCCTCGGTGCTGATGTTCAACGAGCCGGTTACCACGCCCAAGATCGTCGGCCTGGCTCTGATCGTGGCCGGCATCGCGATCGGGGGCCAGGGTTGAGGCTGTGCCTGCGCTGTAATGCCGGATTTTCGGGTAACGCGTGGTGCTGCCCGCAATGCGGCTTTGACCCGCCGCGGATCGGCGGCTACCCGGCGTTCGCGCCCGAGCACGCGCGGGGCGCAAGCGGCTATGACCCGGCGCATTTCGCCGAGCTGGCGCGGCTTGAAGCGGGCAATTTCTGGTTCCGGGCGCGGAACCGGCTGATCGCGTGGGCGATCGGGCGCTATTATTCCGGTGCGCGGAACCTGCTCGAGGTCGGCTGCGGCACCGGGTTCGTGCTGGCCGGTATCGCCGCCGCATTCCCGGCGCTGAAGCTTGCGGCGAGCGAGGCAGCCTCCGAGGGGCTCGCGTTTGCGGCCGCCCGCGCGCCGGGCGCGAGCCTCATGCAGATGGACGCGCGGCGCATCCCGTTCCGCGGCGAGTTCGACGTGGTCGGCGCGTTCGACGTCATCGAGCACGTCGAGGACGACCGCGCGGTGCTCGCCGAGCTGCGCGCCGCGGCGGTGCCCGGCGGCGGCGTGCTGATCACCGTGCCGCAGCACCCGGCGCTGTGGAGCGAGTACGACGTGCGCGCGGGCCACGTGCGGCGCTACCGCGCGCGCGAGCTGAGCTTGAAGGTGGTGGAGGCCGGCCTGGAGATCGTTAGAATGACATCTTTTGTCACCGTGCTGCTGCCGCTTATGTATCTGTCGCGCCTCGCGCAGCGCGCGCCCGGGTCCGGCTACGACCCGCTCGCCGAGCTGCGCATCGCGCCGTGGCTCAACTGGCCGCTCGAGCAGGCACTCTCTCTCGAGCGCTTGCTGATACGGGCGGGCATCAATCTTCCCGCCGGTGGCTCGCTGCTGGTGGTGGCGCGCCGCCCCCAAGGTCGGTGAACAGTGAACCGTGAACAGTGAATCGGATCGTCTCGTGAACTGCAGGTTATCGAGCGCAAATCGTCGCAGCTCCGAAACTTCCTTGCTCATCCTGCTCGAATCACGAATCACGAATCACGATTCACGAATCACGGGTGTTCGATGAAAATCCCGTTCAACAAGCCGTTCACCATCGGCGCCGAGCTCGAGTACATCGCGCAGGCGGTGCGAGAAGGTCACCTTTCGGGGGACGGCCCGTACACGAAGCGCTGCCACCGCTGGCTCGAGGAACGCCTCGGCGCCAAACGCGCGCTGCTCACGCATTCCTGCACTGCGGCGCTCGAGATGGCGGCGATCCTGTGCGACCTGAAACCGGGCGACGAGGTGATCATGCCGTCCTTCACCTTCGTCTCTACCGCCAACGCCTTCGTGCTGCGCGGCGCGGTGCCGGTGTTCGTCGACGTCCGCGCCGACACGTTCAACCTCGACGAGCGCCTGGTCGGCGCCGCCGTCACCCCGCGCACGAAAGCAATCGTGCCGGTGCACTACGCCGGCGTGGCGTGCGAGATGGACACGCTCATGGCCATGGCGCGCAGCCGCGGGCTGCTGGTGGTGGAGGATGCGGCGCAAGGCGTGCTCGCCGAGTACAAGGGGAAGAAGCTCGGCGCGATCGGCCACCTGGGCTGCCTGTCCTTTCATGAGACCAAGAACGTCATCAGCGGCGAGGGCGGCGCGCTGCTGGTGAACGACGAGCGCCTCGTCGCGCGCGCCGAGGTCATCCGCGAGAAGGGTACCAACCGCGCCCAGTTCTTCCGCGGCGAGGTGGACAAGTACAGCTGGGTGGACATCGGCTCCTCCTACCTGCCGAGCGAGCTGGTCGGCGCGTTCCTGTGGGCGCAGCTCGAGCGGGCGGAAGCGATCAACGCGAAGCGTATCGGCCTGTGTGCCGCCTACCGCAAGGGGCTGGAGGCACTCGCGCGGCGCGGGGCGCTCGCGCTGCCGCGGCCCGAGCCTGCGGGCATCACCGGCAACGGCCATATGTTCTATGTCCTGTTGAAGGACCTCGCGACGCGCGCGCGGCTCATCGCGCACCTGAAGGCGCGCGGGATCCACTCGGTGTTCCATTACGTGCCGCTGCACTCCTCGCCGGCGGGCCGGAAATTCGGCCGCGCGACGGGGCCGATGACGGTGACCGACGGCGTGAGCGAGCACCTGCTGAGGTTGCCGCTGTATTACGACCTGACTGAAGCCGAGGTGACCGGAATCGTCGCGGCAGTCGTGGAGTTTTTTGACAGCCGGCTGGCATGACCGAAGCACGGACGTCCCACCACGACGCCGGCCTGCACCGCCTCCTCGACCGCGCCGGTGTCTACGATGCGCTGCAGGACTTGCTGCTGCGCAAGGAGAGCCGCGGGCGCTACGTCAGCGAGCACGTCCGGCCATTTCCGGGCTGCCGCATCCTCGACATTGGCTGCGGCCCGGGGGCGATCCTCGCGCACCTGCCGGATTCCATCGGCCAGTACACGGGCTTTGACATGAACGCGGGCTACATCGAGGCGGCACGCCGGCGCTGGCGGAATCGCGGCACCTTCTACTGCCGGAGGGTCGAAGCAACGACGCTGCCCGCAGGCGACGCCTACGACATCGTGCTCGCCAACGGCATCGTGCATCACCTGGACGACGCGGAGGCGAGCCAGCTCTTCGACATCGCCTGGCGCGCGCTGCGCCCGGGCGGCTGGCTCGTCACCTACGACAACCTCTACCTCGAGAATCAGCACTGGTTCGCGCGCTGGCTGATTGCGCGCGACCGCGGCAGGGCGGTGCGCTCGCGAGAGGGCTACGAAGCACTCGCGCACAGCCGCTTTGCCCAGGTCGAAAGCGCGATTCTGCACGACACGCTGCGCGTGCCGTACACGATCCTCGTCATGCGCTGCATCAAGAGCGGTGCACGGTAAGCAGTGTGTGGTGAACTGAAAAACCCCTACCCCTGATTTTCAGATGGCTGCTGAATCACCGCTTGCCGAAGTTTCCGCGCGCAAGCTGTGGCTGTGGTATGCCGCCGCCGCCGCGGCGTTCATTCCGGCGATCGGATTCCACTATGTCGGCGAGGAGGCGATCTTTCCCAAGGCGTCTCTGGAAATGTGGTTTCGCGGCGAGTGGGTGCAACAGATCCTGGTGGGCCTGAACCACCAGCACAACCCGTTGTTCAACTGGATCATCATTGCCATTTGCCGGATTGTCGGCTGGGAATGGATGCTCCAGGTCGCGCGTTTGGTGGCCATCAGCGCTACGGTCGCTTCCGGGCTGGTGCTCGCCTGGCTTGCGCTGCGCGTGTTCGACGACCGGCGTTTCGCAGCATGGACCGCGGTCGTTTACCTGATGCTGGCGGACGTGACGCTCTACCGCGGCTGGCTGGCCTACGTCGATCCCCTGTTCGGCTTTCTCGTCTTTTCGGCCGTCGCCTGCCTGTGGGTCGCGTGCCGCGAGCAGCGGGCGGCGCTGCTCGCTGTGGCAGTCGCTTCCCTCGTTCTGGCGTTTCTGGCCAAAGCGTTTACGGCTTTCGTGTTTTACGGCGTCGCCGTTCTTGTTCTGCTTCGCGGCCAAGACAGCCGGCGCTTCCTGCTTGGGCCAGCGTCACTTGCAATCCATGCGGCCGGGGTCGCCGCAATCGCGGTCTGGTTGAGTGTCGTTCCCGCCAACGAGGGCCAGGGCCCGCGCATGTTCAGGGAGATCGTGGACAAGTTCGGCTTTACCAGCGTGCCCGATTACCTGGTAAAGCTCGTCGCCTATCTCCTGGAAACGGCGCTCAAGACGGCCCCGGCGGCGTTGCTGGCCCTGTACTACGCGCGCAAGCGTCCCTGGGAAGGGGACCCGGCGCGCCCTGCGCTCATAACGGCAGCGGCCATCACCGCGCTCAACTACCTGCCGTACTGGCTCGCGCCGCAGAGCCATAGCCGCTATCTCGTTCCCCTCTTTCCCCTCGCCGCCCTGGTCTTTGCGCGAGTGATCTGGAGCGCCGGGCCGGGGGCGCAGGTCGTGACCGTCCGCTGGTTTGCAGCGCTGCTTGCCATCAAGCTTGCCCTGACGCTGGCGATCTTTCCCTATTATCAGAAGACCTATCGCGGCGAGAATTATGCGCTGGCGGCGCAAGCGATACTCGAACGCACCCGGGCGCACGCGCTGTATACCACCGACGTCAGCGCCAGCGGCTTGAGCGTCGCAGCGAATCTGGACATCCTGCGCCTGCCCGCGCCGCCGGTCGCCTGGCCACCGCCCGAGTGGGACACGGGGTTTGTTATGTCCTATACGCCCGATCCCGGTCTGGGGCGGCT
>JBGQGU010000015.1:0-15110 GCA_041497655.1 Gammaproteobacteria bacterium | reverse complement strand
CATCACGATAATCTAACGGAACATAGGTCTATAGTTCAAGGATTGCGGCCGCCATAGGGACGTTATTCCCGCAGAGGAATAACGATACCAGTTGTGTTATTTTAGATCAGATGGAGCCACTCCAGGCCGCAATCCTTTGCGGGGCGTTCTTCGTCGTCGCCACGCTCTATACGACGGTCGGCCATGCCGGCGCGTCGGGCTATCTCGCCACGATGGCGCTGGTCGGGCTCGCCCCGGAGGTCATGCGTCCGACGGCGCTGGCGCTCAACATACTGGTGGCTGCGCTCACGGTATATCGCTTCCGGCGGGCGCGCTTTTTCCACTGGTCCGGCCTGTGGCCGTTCCTGCTCGGTTCGGTGCCGTTCGCCGCGGCGGGAGGAATCCAGAGCCTGTCGCGCGGCGCGTATTACGCCGCGATGGGCGTGGTGCTGCTGCTCGCGGCAATGTACCTTGTCTGGCGCGCGATCGGCTTGCGCACCGCCATGCAGGAAGGCGTGGTGCGGGTCAGGAGGATCCCGGCTGTCTTCATGGGGTGCGTGATCGGCTTCATTTCGGGCCTGATCGGGGTGGGCGGCGGCATTTTTCTCAGTCCCACTCTGCTGGTGCTCAACTGGGCGGCTCCGAAGACGACAGCGGGTATTTCCGCGCCGTTCATCCTCGTCAATTCGGCCGTGGCGCTGGTCGCCGGCTCGCTGACCGTGCAGACGCTGCCGCGCGAGCTGCCGCTCCTCGCCGCTGGCGCGCTCGCGGGGGCGTTCCTCGGTACCTGGCTGGGGCTGGAGCGGTTGAATCAGAAAGGCTTGCTCATGACGCTCGCAATCGTCATGTCGCTCGCAGGCCTGAAGCTGGTCCTGACGGCCTGATTCAGCCGGGCCGGCGGACGGCGCGCGCCCCGGAGGGCTTCCGCAGATGCTTGGAGAAGCGCCGCAAGTCGGCGGCGATGGCGGAAGACGCCTTGTTCTCCATCGCGCGGTAGAGCGTGACCAGGCGCTTTCCCAGCACCGTCACGGCCGCCCCGCCCCCGCGCTTGCCGCCCACCTCAGTGACGACGACCGGCTCGGCGAAGCTCTTGTTCATGGCTTCGACCAGTTGCCAGGCGCGCCGGTACGACATGCCCATCGCGCGCGCCGCCGACGTTATCGAGCCGGTCCTCGCGATGTGCGCGAGCAACGCCGCCCTGCCCGGCCCCATCGCCGGGTGGCCGACGCCGAGCACGCGCAGCGTGAGGCCGGGGTATCGAGGCATGATGAGATCGCGTCCTGTTACGCCGCTATTCTAGATTAACCACAGATAAAGCATCCGTGGCTTGGCTAACGCCGTTGCTGCAGCAACGGGATGCATGCCGTCCTGCGCGCGCCCGATCCCGTCTCGACCTGGGTGATTTCGACGTCCACTCCGTAGAGCTGCCGCAGACTCTCGGCGGTGATCGCATCCGCCGGTGCGCCGGTGCGAGCCAGCCTCCCCTTGTGCAGCATCGCCACCCGGTCCGCGCAGATGAACGCCTGGTCGGGGTCGTGGGTGGATAGCAGCACGCCCATGCCGGTCCGTGCCAGTGCCTGTATATGCTCCATGACGCGCACTTGGTTGCCAAAATCGAGGTTGGCGGTCGGCTCGTCCATGACGATGATGCGCGCGTCCTGCGCGAGCGCGCGCGCGATCAAGGCCAGTTGGCGCTCGCCGCCCGAGATGCGCGTGTAAATCGAATCGGCAAGATGCGCAAGGCGCATGCGCTCGATGGCTGTCTGCGCGATCTCCCGGTCGCGGCGTGACGGCGACGAGAATATCGCCAAGTGCGCCGTGCGCCCCATCAGCACCACTTCCCGCACCGTGAACGGGAAGAACGCCGTGTGCGCCTGCGGCACGTAACTCACCTGCTGCGCGACTTCGCCGCGCTTCCTGCCCTGCAGATCCATGCCATCGATCAGGACCTGCCCGCCCTGCGGTGGCAGCAAGCCGAGCAGCGTCTTGAACAGCGTGGTCTTGCCGCTGCCGTTGGGGCCGAGCAGGCACAGCACCTCCCCCGCTTCCAGCGACAAAGAGACATCGCTGCCCACGCGCCGGGCGCCATAGCCAAAATCGAGATGGCTCGCTTCCAACCTCATTGCCAGCCCCGTCTGGTGGTCGCGAGCTGCCACAGGAATAGCGGCGTGCCAACGAATGCCGTGAGCACCCCGAGAGGGATCTCGATGCGCGCGACGGTGCGCGCCAGCGTATCCACGCCAAGCAGGAATCCTGCGCCGAGCAGGATGGAAGTCGGCAACAAGCGGCTGAAGCCGGGCCCCACCAGCAACCTCGCGAAATGGGGAATGACGAGGCCGATCCACCCGATGACGCCGGAGATGGCAACCGCAGCAGAAGTCATCAGCGTAGCCGCCACGATCACCACCAGGCGAACACGACCGGTCTCCACGCCGAGCGCCCGCGCTTCCTCGTCGTCCAGTGACAGCAGGTTGATCCGCCAGCGCAGCAGCCACATCGGCACCAGGCCCACCAGCATGAACGGCAGCGTAGACCACACGTCGCCCGGCGTCGCCGAAGCGAGGCTGCCGAGCAGCCAGAAGGTAATCGCCGGCAATTGGTTGTAGGGGTCAGCCAGATATTTCATGAGCGCAACGCATGCCCCCAGCAACGACCCCACGACCACGCCGGCCAGCACCAGCACCAGCAGTGGATCGTGGCCACGCACCGCGTTGGCCGTCACATAGACCAGCCCGACCGCGCCGAGGCCGAACGCAAAAGCCAGGCTCTGGATCACGATCACGTTGAGCGAAAGGAATATACCCAGCACCGCGCCCACTGCGGCGCCCGCGGACACACCCAGGATATCCGGCGATACCAGAGGGTTGCGAAACATGTTCTGGTACGCCGCCCCCGCGGCCGCCAGCGCTGCGCCGATCAGCAGCGCCGCGGCGACGCGTGGCCCGCGGATCCTCAGCACCACCGTTTCGATGGTCGAATCGAGGCCGTGCTCGGTCCCCGTCAGGCTTGACCATAAGATACTCGCGAGGTCGCCCGCCGTCACCGGGAAGCGCCCGACCGAAAAGGCGACGATCACCAACCCCGCCAGCGCAGCGCAAGATGACGCTACTGCCAGCGCTACCCGCGCGGGAGTCATGCGCCCGCCTGCCCTGCGTTGGGGAAGAACAACTGCTCGCCGCCGATCTTGTAGCCGGCGATAGTTTTCTGCCCCTCCGGCGAAACGACCCAGTCTATGAACGCCTGCCCCATGTCCTTCTTCACGTGCGCGTGCCTGGCAGGATTCACCAGGATCACGCCGTACTGGTTGAACAGGCGCTGGTCGCCCTCCACCAGGATGGCGAGGTCACCGCGGTTCTTGAACGAGATCCAGGTGCCGCGGTCGGCGAGGATGTAGCTGTTCATCGAGGAGGCGGTGTTGAGCGCCGGACCCATCCCCTGCCCGGTATCGCGATACCACGGCCCCCTGTCCTTCTCGATCCCGATGCCGGCCATCTTCCACAGCTCGATTTCCGCCATGTGCGTGCCGCTTCTGTCCCCGCGGGACACGAACGGCGACGCCGCGCTCTTGATCCGGCGCAGCGCATTGAGGACGTCCTTCGACCCGGCGATCCTGGCTGGGTCGCTTTTCGGCCCGATCAGCACGAAATCGTTGTACATGACCGGCAGGCGTTTGACACCGTAACCCTCGGCGATGAACTTTTCTTCAGCCGGTTTCGCGTGCACGAATACGACGTCGGCATCCCCGCGCCGCGCCATATCGAGCGCCTGGCCCGTGCCGAGCGCGACCACCCGCACCTGGATGCCCGTCTTCTTCTCGAAGACCGGGAGGATATGTCTAAAAAGTCCCGACTGCTCGGTGGAGGTGGTGGAGGCGACCGTGATGAATCGTGGCTGGGCACCGGCTGGAACAACCGCCACAATGTATATGAACAATATACGTGATAACAGATAGTTACGCTTCATATTTGAGGTATTTCATCACGTATAAAGGACGCCGCTTCAGGGGAGACCGGTTGCCGGAAAAAGCGATCCACCAGCGCCCGCTCGGCGAGCCGCCCCTGGTACAGGAACAGGATCTCGTCGCCGAGCCGCCGCGCCTGCCCCAGGTTATGGGTCGTCATGATGATCTTGGTGCCGCTCGCGTGAATCTGCGCGATGATGCTCTCGATATCGCGCGTGGCGCCCGGATCGAGGTTGGCGGTCGGCTCATCGAGAAACAGCACCTCCGGGTTAAGCGCCCAGGCGCGCGCCAGCGCCACCCGCTGCTGCTCTCCCCCCGAGAGCATCCGCGCCGGATGGTCCGCGAGATGCGACAGTCCGACCGCCTCGAGCACGTCCCGCGCCCGCAGCTCGCGCTCCCGCGGCGCGATGCCGGCGAGCCTCATGCCATAGATCACGTTCGCCAGCGCCGAGCGCCGCAGCATCACCGGCCTCTGGAACACCATCGCCTGGCGCAGCCCTCCATTCGTCGGCCCGCGCCAGGCGATAACGCCTGCCGTGGGCTTCAGCAGTCCGTGGCAAAGTCTCATGAGCACGCTCTTGCCTGCTCCATTGGGCCCGAGAATGACGGTTCGTGGACCGGTAGCGATCTCGACCGATATGCGATCAATGATGGTTCTGCCGTTCACGGCGAACGAGACCTCCTGCAGTAGCAGCGGCAGCATGATTCAGGCCTTATCTGCCATTACTGTGAATTGGGTTTCCGGAATTCCGAAATGAGCGACGAAGAGCATTTGTTCGTCGCTCATCAACCGTAGCGCCGCTGCGCGGCTTCCTTGATCCAGTACGCGGTAGCGTTCAACGCCAGCACCAGCGCGAGCAGGATGGTCCCGAGCCCGAGCGCGAGCGGTAGATCGCCCTTGCTGGTCTCGAGCGCAATGGCGGTGGTCATGACGCGAGTGACGCCGTCTATGTTGCCGCCGACGATGATCACCGCCCCGACCTCGGCCGCCGCCCGGCCAAAACCAGCGAGAACGACGGTCACCAGCGAAAACCGGGCATCCTGAAGCAGTGTCATGGCCGATGTGACCGGCCCGGCGCCAAGGGAACGCAGCTGCTCCTGATATTCCTGCCAGGCGTCCTCGACCACCTGGCGCGACAGGGCCGCGACGATCGGCAGGATGAGGATCGTCTGTGCCACGACCATGGCGGAGGGCGTGAACAGGATGCCGAGCTCCCCGAGCGGCCCGGCGCGGGACAGGAGCAGGTAGACGACCAGGCCCACGACTACTGGCGGCAGGCCCATCAATGCGTTGAGCACGACGATCAGCGCCCGTCTTCCGGTGAACCGGTTGACGGCTATGGCGGCGCCCAGCGGGAGCCCGATGACGCTGGCGATGGCAACGGCGGTGAGGCTGACCCGCAGGCTGAGCAGCACGATCTCGATCAACTTCGGGTCGAAGCTGAAAATCATCGCGCCCGCTGCTCCAAGGGCCTGCGTGATCTCGCTCATGATCCAATGTTACGTCAATCCGGTAAAATCCGTTCTCTTAGCAGCCCGTCGGTCTTAGCGCCGCGACCGGCTGCTAAAGCAAAACCGCCTGAGGATTTGGCATGAACGATCCCGCCCAGAACCTGCGCGCCCTGAGCTGCGCGGACGACTACGACCCGAATTCAATGCCGGTCGCGAAGGCGCGCGAGGTCATCGCGCGCTTCCTTCAGCCGGTCACCGCGACCGAGCGGCTGTCGGTCCGCGCCGCGCTCGGACGCGTGCTGGCGGAGGACGTGGTCTCCCCCCTCAACGTGCCCGCCCACGACAATTCCGCGATGGACGGCTACGCGGTGCGCTTTGCCGATCTCAAGGGCGACGGTGGGGCCACCTTGAAGGTAATCGGAACAGCATTCGCCGGGGCGCCGTTCCAGGGTGCCGTGAAAGCGGGCGAGTGCGTGCGCATCATGACCGGCGGTGTCGTTCCCGCCGGCGCCGACACCATCGTGATGCAGGAACACGTCAAGGCGGACCAAGACCGGGTCACCATCGGCCCCGGTCACAAGAAGGGACAGAGCCTGCGCCGCGCCGGCGAGGACCTCGCAGCCGGACAGGTGGCCCTGAAGCGCGGGATCGCGCTACGTCCGGCGGAGACCGGCCTGATATCATCGCTGGGGATCGGGGAAATTACCGTCTTTCGCAAACTCAGGGTGGCTTTTTTCTCCACCGGCGACGAGCTGGTGTCGATCGGAACACAGCCGAAAGAAGGCCAGATCTTCGATAGCAACCGCTACACGATCCACGGCATGCTGACGCGCCTCGGCTGCGAGGTGCTGGACATGGGCGTGGTGCGCGACGATCCGAAGCTGCTGGAGAAGGCGTTCCACGACGCGGCTGCTGCCGCGGATGTCGTCATCACGAGCGGCGGCGTGTCGGTCGGCGAGGCGGATTTCGTCAAGGACCTGCTCAACAAGCTGGGCGAGGTCGTGTTCTGGAAGATCGCGATGAAGCCGGGACGGCCCCTCGCCTACGGCAAGATCGGAGCCGCGCACTTCTTCGGGCTGCCAGGCAACCCGGTATCAGTGATGGTGACGTTTTACCAGTTCGTCCGCGATGCCCTGCTCAAGTTGTCGGGCCGCGACCCGGTCCAGCCTCTTCCAACATTTAAGGTTCCGTGCGTTTCCAGCCTCAAGAAAGCACCGGGACGTACGGAATTTCAGCGTGGCGTGCTTGAACGCGATTCGCGCGGAACCTGGAGCGTGCGCGTCACCGGCGAGCAGGGCTCGGGCATCCTGCGCTCGATGTCGGAGGCCAACTGCTTCATCATCCTGCCCGACACCCAGGGCAACGTCGCATCCGGCGCGCTGGTCGAGGTGCAGGTGCTCGAGGGCGTGGTCTGACGCCGCCGTAGTGCGGCGGGCAACCTCGTCCCTCAGCAGCAAGAAAAAGCTGGCCGCAGCCAGCTTATCCGAGAGCGCGGGAAAAGCTACTTGGTCGACAAGACGGTCCCGACCGCGGCCTTGAGCTCGGCGTCGGAGGCGTCGATTTTGAGATGTCCCTTGCCTTCCTTGATCTTGGCGACCAGCATGGCTTGGGCGGCTTTGTCGCCCTTGTACTTGGCGGCTACGTCCTTATACGCCGGCCCCACCTTCTTCTTGTCCATCTCGTGACAATTGAGGCACCCCTTGGCCTTCAGGACATCCGCACCCGATTGGGCAAAACCGACACCAGCCGCGAGCGCACCCGCTACTGCCAAAACCACCAGCGTTACCTTCATACTTTCTCCCTTTTAACGAATTAAACTCTCATTCAGTAACGCATACCCATGCAGTCCCGTTGACCGCCCCGTATCCGTCAGACTCTACAAGCCTGTTGGCCGATCAGCGGAAACTATGAGGAAACACCGGTCGGTACGCGCCCGGGTAAAGATGAGGTTGCCCGTTCAAAGTCCTTTATCTGAAGCTGTAAATATAACTCACCGCGACCATATTGACAGCGTAGCTGGGCGCCGTTTGATTGGTCGGCAGCACGCCCGTTGGAGTGTAACCGGTCTGGAGGCCATTGTAATAGAAGTCGTCAGAACGAAGGTTGCGGTAGAGATAACCCACCGCAATCTTGGCGCTCTTGTCGAGCGTATAAGTGCCGTTGAGCTTGAACTGGATCATCTCACTCTTGATATCCGGCAGCGAACCGCACGACAAGATGCTGGGAGCAGCGCAAGTCAACCCGCCCGTCGTTGTCGTTTGGTAGTTAAGCTGCGTGTCATAGGCGCTCCTGCCCAGCGAATAGGTCAAGTCACCGGCGAGGTCGAGCTTGCCGCCCATCAGCCCGCCCTGCTTGAGGTTGAGGCCGATGGTCGAGTCGGTGTCCCTCAGGTTGTTGGACCAGGTGGCGCCAGACGGTATGCCAACTGCGGTGGCGCTGGGAGCGCTGGCAGCCAAGAATGGGGACCTTTGCATGTCCGTCACATCCCGCGTTCTTTCCTGCTGGCTCACATACACGGTTATCGTGCCTTTCTCCCGGTAGTTGTAGGTGGTATCGAGATTCAGAGTCCATGCGGTGCCCTTCTGGACACCAAAAGTGGAGAGGTAATTGTCATCCGTGTAGCGCCCGCCCACATCGACAGACAGCTTGTCGGTGGCCTGCCAGTTGGCACCCGCCTTGAGCATGTTCTGATTGCGGGACGCTTCGAAAAAAGGATGAAAGCCCCTGTAATCGCCGGCGTTCAGGCCTGATATGGCTGGGCCGGGGAGGCTCGCGCCGGTTTCAATAAAGGCGGCACGCGCATTCTCATCGAAACTCGTCCTGCGGGAGCTGAAGCCATAGCCGATGTTGAAGTTAACCTCATCGCTTGCCTTGCGCCGGTAGGTGGCGCTGAGTTTGTCCTCCCTGGTCTGGGTCGCGGTGACGCAATTGGTGCCCGCCGCATAAGCCGGAGTGCCGCCACCCACCGCATATTGGTTGCACTGCCGATCGATTTGGTCATGACTTAACGCCAGCCGGATCTTCTGCTTCGGGTCCACGCGATAATCGCCCGCCAGTTCCACCTGGGTTTTCTCGATGCTGAGCGGTGTATTCGGATAATTTGCGATGTTTCCAGCGCTACCGCTGATCGCGTTGAAGTTGTAAATATTCGAAGACGTGCGGTTGTCGCGGTTGTCGTATTTGATTCCGGCGGAGAGCGCCAGATCCTTGGTGGTCTGGTCCGTTAGCTTCAGGTCGGCATGGCTGGTTACAACATACCCGTTGAGCGAACTGGTCGGGGATGCAGTTACCATCATGCCTGGGTCAAAAGCGTAGGCGGCATTCTGGGTATTGCGTCCGTACGACAACCCGCCGGTCAGTTTCGTCCTGGCCGACAAGGCATAGCCTCCGGTCAGGTTCAATTGGTGAAAATCATTGCTTGGCGGGGTGCTCATCGTCTGGATGTTTCTCACATTCGTAAAGGTTTCGAATGTCACGCTGTTGTTGTTGTCACGGAAGAAGGAGCCAAAATAGGAACCCGTCGCATGCCCCTTCTCGCCCAGCCAATTCAGAGCCAGGTTGACCGTGTCTGTCGTGTAATCCGTGGGCATCGGTAGTATCGAGACTTTCTCGTTAGTACCCGCCCCACCCAGCAGTGCCGACCCAAAGCCCTGCAGTTTCGCGCCGGACTGATCCAGATGGTTGAAATCAAGCTTGATGTCCCATTGCCGATCCAGGATGAGCCCGCCGGTGAGTGCCGTATTTTCTCTGGTGCTGCTGACATCCACATTATGAAAGGCCCCTAGTTGCGCGGAGGTCAGGGATCGCGTTCCTGGTGCTGCTGTTGGCACAGTACCAAAGCTCGCCGGCAAAACAAAGCTATTCCCGCCCATGCTGCCTAGATAGGGCGTTTGGTAGCTATCCGAAATGTTGTGGCGCAATCCGTCATAGCTGATACCGAAGTTCCACCGCCCCTGATCGGCAATCGTTGCGCCAAGGGCACGGGAAGTCAGGCCGAGATCGCTGCCCGTTAACCCCCAACGCCTCGTACCGTTACCATCGCCGTAGGCGTCACCGCCGCGGAGGCTGAAGTCGCCGAGAAAATAGCCGCCTGACTCGTTGAGGCCAGTGTATTCGCCGAACTTGGCGGAATCGCGAGACACGCCTATCGCACCCAATTCGACCCAATTGGTCGGTACCTTCAGGGCTGCCGCCTGTTCGTCATCAGCATGGGCCGGCATCGCGTACATCGCGACCAGTACCCCTTGAACAGCAAGTGCCAGCGCCCTGACTTTCATTTTCCCATTACGAGTTTTCATCGCAATCTCCAATTCTCAGCAATCAGCGCTGGAAGTAACCGCCGGCGGGGCTGTTTGATCCATGGATCTGGCTGTGGCAATTGAGACAGCCACGACCGCTAATATTTGCGCTCGGATTACCGGTAAGCCCACGTTGGTTGCCGGCCGCATTAGGGCCAGCCGGGCTATCGCTGGCGTGCGGGCCGTCATGACACGACTGGCACAGGAACGGACTGCGGGATATCATCATCGGCGACAGGTTGGAACCGTGCGGCGCGTGGCAGTACGTGCAGTTCTCCACCACCGGCTGGTGTTCGAACAGGAACGGGCCGCGCCTCTGTGCATGGCACGTGTAACAGGTCTCATTGACCGTGTTCTTCTTCAGCTGACTCGGACCGGGCGAGCCATTGGGATTGTGGCAGTCAGAGCAGACGACCTTGCCTTCCTGGATCGGATGGGTCGAAATCTTGAGGCTGTCGGCGCGCTTGTCCTTGTGGCAAGTGAAGCAAACCTGGGTCTGCGTCCTCCTCACCAACACCCGGTCCGCAGGCGCGTGCACCTGGTGGCAGTCGTTACACGCGATCTGATTGTTCTGGTGCTGGCCGCCGTCCCAGTGGGTTCGCGCCCTACCCCTGTGGCAGGTCAGGCACTGGCCGGCGCGAACCTTGTCGTCGCTCACCGCGAAGGGTCCCTTCTTGAACACGACATCCGGCTTCGTCCCGGGCCCCTGTTTCAAGTGACCCTCGCTCGCGCCGTGGCAGGTCTGGCAATCGGGCGTTCGCGCATCTGCCTTCACACCGTGCTTGGTCTGGTAGATCGAAAGCACCGGCGTGCGCCAGGATTCGTTATGGCAGACGGTGCATACCTTGTCCCGTTCCAGAGCCTTGTCCTGCTGCCCGGCGCTTTCGGCGGCGAGGGCTTGGGTGCCCGCGAGCAATATCAACGCGCTCGAATAAATGGCGGACGCCCGGAGCCAGTTGAACCGCGATCTATCTACCATTTCGATTCTCCGTGGTCATGGCTGGGTAAGAGGTGAACACGGCTGCCTGACGCGCGCGCAGCGCAGTGTCGGGCATGCCCTGAAAACGGACGCTGCCGCAGCGCCGACATAGGTCGTTCCCTCATTTCAATCTCCAAACGGTGCGATAACAGCTAAAGACCGCTGTTCGCAGCCCGCAACCGGCGCGGAATGATGGAAATACTCCCCTTCTGGTGTTCCTGCGGAACTGCACTTCAGCAGCATGGCTAAACCGCCTGTTGCGGGTGATGCGCAACGCTGCTCGTTCTTTCCTGCCCGTTGCATGCGTGGAATTTATTCGGTTCGCATATCGCACCCCTTGATCTAGATCAATTCATGTTCTCATTCGCCCCGGATCAGAGGGCAAAAACGGCGTGTTGCTAGATGGGACGGCCCGACGCGAGATTCGAATTCCACGCGGGATTTTTTCAACAGGTGAAATCCATTAGGTGGACGGTTGCGTGCTGCCGTTAAAACTGTCGCATTCGAGAATATGCAGAAGCGGGCGCGCAGCGTCAAGGCGACGAACAAGCCATTTGATACAGATCAAGGGCCGCCGAGGCGCGCGTTGTTATAAGTGACCTGTTGTTCATCAAGGCCTATACGAGAAGAACGTGACGAGTCTGGGCAGGAGCAGCACCGTGAATGAGCGTGGCCTTCCCGCCGGGATGCAGCATGGTCCATCATGCCGAAGCACATCGTTCGCTTGATTGTTCTTCTGGTCGCTTCCGGCGCAATAGCGCTGATCGCGAAATGGTTTTTCACCGTCGAATCGTTCTATGAGTACGGCCATTACCGCGCCGACTCCGTCCCCGAAATCGCCGCTCAGGAACCCGTCTACAAGACTGCGCGCTACTGCCAGAGTTGCCACAGCGAGCGCCACGCGCAGTGGTCGGCCAACAACCACAAGTCGGTGACCTGCGAAACCTGCCATGGCGCGGCCGAGGGGCACCCCGAGAAAGGCAAGCTGCCGATCCCCGCGGATACGGTAAAGCTTTGCACCTTGTGCCATGAGGCCATGCCGGGGCGGCCGGGCACGCAGCCGCAGATCCAGGTCGCCCAGCACTCCGGCGGCCAGCAGTGCAAGGTCTGTCACAACCCTCATGCGCCCAAGATTGCGGCCGCCGCAATCAAGGTGACCGGTGATGTCGCAGCCGGTAGACAGCGCGCGGCGGCTTGCGCCAGCTGTCACGGCGCGGAAGGAATCAGCCCGAACGACACCTGGCCGAACCTGGCCGGGCAATCCGCTGCCTACCTGGCGAGGATACTCGCGGCCTACAAGTCCGGGGATCAGAAGGACGTGGTGATGACGCCCATGGCGCAACCGCTCAGCGACGCGGATATCCGGAACCTCGCGACTTATTACGCCAGCCTGACCTGCCGCACGATTCCCAGCACGACGCGCATCGGCGATGCGGCCGCCGGCAAAGCGCTGGCGAAGAATTGCGCGTCCTGCCACGGCGCCACGGGCATCTCGAGCAATCCCGCGTGGCCGCACCTCGCCGGGCAGAAGGCCGGATACCTGGTGAATGTCCTCAAGGCCTTCCGCGGCGGCCTGCGCAAGGACCCGACGATGGCGGCAGTGGTCAGAGGCCTGAGCGACGCGGACATCGACAATCTCGCGGCCTACTACGCTGCGCAAAGCTGCCAGCCTATTACGGAGGCAAGGAAGACGCCATGAAACGGGAAGCCATCACTTCATTGCTCGCGCGGCGTACATTTCTGCGCAAAATCGGTCGCGCCGCGACGTGTGCGGGCGCCATCGTGGCCGCCGGGGCCCTCAGCGTCACGAAGAAAGTCGCGGCAAAGAGCGAGTCCAACTCCAGCCGCGCCTCGTTTCCCACGAAGGACTACGACTGGACCAAGCACCAATGGGCCTTCGGCGTCGACGCAACGAAATGCATCGGCTGCCTGCGCTGCGTCGAGGCGTGCAAGCGTGAGAATGACGTTCCTGGCGACGCCCATCACTTCCGCACTTGGGTGGAGCGCTACGTCTATCTCGAGGGCGACAAGAGGGCGCGCGTCGACAGCCACCACGATCCCGTGAACATCGAGGCTTCCGGTTCAGAGCAGGAGTTTCGATTCTCCAACCGCTACCAGGGCGCAAAAGTGGAGAAGGCTTTTTTCGTGCCGAAGCTGTGCAACCAATGCACGCATCCGGCCTGCGTGCAGGTGTGTCCTACCGGCGCCACCTACCGGACCCAGGACGGCGTGGTGCTCATCGATCACAAATACTGCATCGGCTGCCAGTACTGCGTGCAGGCCTGTCCCTACGGCGCGCGCTTCTTCAGACCCAAGGAACAGGTCTCGGACAAGTGCACGTGGTGTTACCACCGCATCACGAAAGGATTGCAGCCCGCCTGCGTCGAGGTGTGCCCGGTCGGCGCGCGCATCTTCGGCGATCGCAACGATCCGCAGAGCCCCATCAGCCTGTTCATCCGCAATAACCGGGTGCAGGTGCTCCGGGCCGACACCGGCAATGCCCCGAACGTGTTTTACGTGGGCATCGATAAGGAGGTCAGCTGATGGACTACCTCGTTGAACTCGCTCCCTACACGGGCTACGTCTACCCCAACGAGACCGTTATCCCCTGGACGGTGCTCATCGTGGTCTATCCCTATCTCACGGGACTGGTCGCCGGCGCCTTCACCGTTTCGAGCCTCTATCACGCGTTCGGCATGAAGCGCTTCCAGCCCGCGGCGCGGCTTGCGCTGCTCACCGCACTGTGTTTCATGATATTCGTCCCCACGCCCCTGCTGCTGCACCTCGGCCATCCGGAGCGCGCGTTCAATCCGGTCATAACGCCCCACTGGACCTCCGCCATCGCCGTCTTTGGTTACGCGGCCGGTTTTTACGTCATTCTGCTGATTCTCGAAATCTGGTTCATGTTCAGGCCCTACATGGTGCAGCAGGCGCAGCAGCAAAGCGGGCTGGCGGGAAAACTCTGGTACGCACTGTGCCTCGGCTCCTACGATCTGTCCGGGAAAGCGCTGCGTTTCGACGAAAAATGGATTTTCGCGCTGGCGGTTGTCGGCATTCCCGCCGCGCACGGCTTGCATGGGTACGTGGGGTTCCTGTTCGGTTCCCTGAAGTCCCGGGAATGGTGGTCTTCCGATCTCATGCCGGTGGTCTTTCTGTTCTCCGCCGTCATTTCCGGCGTTGCTTTGCTGATCGTCCTCTACGTACTGTCCTGCAAGGTGCGCAAGATCGCGGTCGACCTGGAGTGCCTGAAGGGACTGGCTTATGTACTTTGGGGTTTTGCGATGTTTACGCTGGTGCTGGAGGGACTGGAATTCGCCAACATCGTCTACAAGGGCCGCGAAGGGATCGAAATAATCATTGCATACGTGACGGGCCCGCTTCTGGTTCCGTACTTCATCCTGCAGTTCAGCATCGGGGCCGTGATACCGATCGCGCTGCTCTCGTACATGATCTGGCGGGGCACCACCGGCAAGGCGCTGATCGTGGGCGTGACGGTCAGCGCGTTGCTGGTACTGTTCCAGGTCTGGATGATGCGCTGGAACGTGGTCATCGGCGGCCAGGAAATCGCCAAGACCGGCAAGGGACTGCTGAGCTATCAGCTCGTGCTTCTCCACCGGGAAGGGCTGTTGACGGCGGTCTCGGTGGCTGTTGCGCCGCTGCTCCTCTTGTGGGCGACAGTCCGGCTGCTTCCGCCCTGGGAGAAAGCCGCGACCTCTTCACCCTCGCCTCACGCCAGCGCCTAGGAGTTTATCGGAGTTAGCTCCGACAAACTCCTTATGCCCTTCCAACTTGTTTCGCCAAGTATAATCAGGCATCCGGGGCAAAGATCGATGACGCGAAGCGCGTGGACCCTTTGCCTTGCATCAATTACGCTCATTGCGGGCGCAATGAGCGTAGGTTCGGTGTTTTGACTCGGATGAATGGAGGATCGCGATGAGGACAGCGCTTGTGATCGTCGCCGCAGCGGGGGCGCTGGCGGCGGGGCTGGGTTTTGCGCAATCGGGTGCGGATGTCCTGAAGGCCAAGGGATGCCTCAATTGTCACGAGATGGACAAGAAGAAGGTGGGGCCGGCGTTCAAGGACGTGGCCGCCCAGTACAAGGGCGACAAAGGCGCCCCGGGCATGCTGGTTGGCAAGCTTAAGGAAGGCAAAGGCCACCCGAAAACCACCGCTACTGACGAGGAGCTCAAGGCGGCGGTCGGGCAAGTGCTATCCGTGAAGTAGCGGGTATCCGTTCACCGCGAGACCGGTTGCGGATGGCTTTCCTTGCAATCGGAGAGTCAATGTCAATGAGGATGCTGACGCTTGCAGCGGCCGCACTGGCGGGCGTGGTCCTCCTCGCGGGGGCACCCCTCGGCGGGGGAATCGCCCACGCCGCAGCGGCCGCCGACGGCAAGGTTACCGCCCCGGCCCCGATCGACAACACGGTCTGCCTGGGTTG